>JAHCIE010000459.1 GCA_026129385.1 Anaerolineae bacterium | reverse complement strand
ATCAAAGTGACCTTCCTCCTGAAGGCAGGGAGGCTGCGCCTCCCATCAGGTCACCTCACGAATCGTGCGGCGCCGGTAGTCCGAAAGGCCGTGGTTACAGTTCCATCAGTGCGCGTCGTCGGGTGGGGTCGCGTTGATGCGGTGTGGCAGGTGCTCCTCGCGCCAGAAGCCGACGAAGCGCAGCGCGGCCAGCGCCAGCAACACCAACCCAATCCCCGCTCCGACGGCGAGGATGTCCCAACCGCCGTGCCAGTCCACTACCAGGACGGCAAAGCTCGCCAGGAGCAGCACCGAGATGGTGACGACCAGCTTCTCCTTCAGCTGCTCCAGGCTATGCACGGAGGCGACGCCGCGCAATTCAGTATCTGGGGCGATGAACAATTGATATAGTCCCACCGAGAAGATGTAGAGGAGGATGCCAATCAGAAAGAAGTCGATCAAGACAACGAACGATACGGAGATAGACTTCGCGGACTCGACGTCGATAGCCACGCCCGTCCTCACCATCGTCAAGACCAACCCCACCGCCAGCCAGAAGCCGTAAACCTGCACGGCGACGGCGCCGATGAACGAGCCGATGATGGCAAACAGAATAATGTAGCGACTCGCCAGCAGCAGTGACTGGACGGGCTTCGGCTGCCTGGTCGACATAGCGAGACGCTCCTGGGATGTAGGGGGCGACGAGACGGGGGGACGGCGCTAGCTAGCCACCTTGCCGCGTTCGCGCTCCCGCGGGCGGCCGGGCCAGGGCAGAATGTCGGCCAGGCCGCGGCGCGGCTCCATCTCCGGCTCGGCGGCTGGCTGCGGCTCGCGGACGCCGGCGCGGCGCAGGGCGGCGGCATGCGCCTGCCACTCTAGTTCGTCATCGAGAGGGGCCAGGCTGGCTTCCTGCGCGCTATGAACCAGCGCCAGGCGCAGCAGGTGGTCGGCAAAGTGGGGATTCTTGGGCAGTACCGGCCCGTGGAGATAGCAGCCATAGGCATTGTTGACCACCGCCCCCTCAGTCCGATCCACGCCATTGTTGCCATAGCCGGCGAGGACAGACCCCAGAGGGGATGACTTGCTGCCCAGATAGGTGCGGCCGCCGTGGTTCTCGAAACCGACCAGAGTCGGCATTTCCCAGGCAGCGAGGCCGGGGGACAGCTCCAGGGCAATGTTGCCGATGCAGCGCGGCACATGCACGCCCGGATGATGGGTGACCAGATCGAACAGGCCGACGCCCTTGAGGTCTGGCCCCTCGGCGGGGCGGTAGTAGTGACCCATGAACTGGTAAGCGGCGCACACGAACAGCGCGGGCACGCCGTCGGCGACGGCGGCGCGTAGGGCTGGCCCCTTGCGCAGGCGCAGATCGACAGCAGCGATCTTCTGCTCGCGGTCCTGCGCGCCGCCCATGAACAGCAAATGGCAACCGCTGATGGCGCGCTCCGATGTCCCCAACTCGATCTGCTGCACTTCGACCTGGATGCCCCGCCAGCGGGCGCGGTTGACCAGGGTGGTGATGTTCCCCCGATCCCCGTAGGTTCCCATCAGGCGCGGATAGAGCCAGCCGATGGTCAAGCGTCGCATGAATAAGTCCTTGCCGTGGGCGACTTCGCGCCCGCTATAGGATTCTCTCGCCGCGGATCAGGCCGCGGATATCGAGCATGGCCGAATAGGTCGGCAGAATGAACAGTTCCTGGTTCGGCCCCTGCGCCTCGACCGCCCGGTCAATCGCCTGCGCCAGGTCCTCGGTGACGAACATGGGCGCGCGCGCCTCATCCCAGCCCGCGTGCTTGACCCGCACGGCCATGTCATAGGCGCGAATGCCCGTTACCACCAGCGCGCTCGCCTGCCCCACCAGATGCTCGAAGTCGATGTCCCAAATCCAGGATACATCAGTTCCGTCGGGTGTCAAGTCATTGAGCGCCAGCACCACGACCTTCTGGCCGGGGAACTCGCTGAGTAGACGCAAGCTCTGGTTGAAGCCCGTGGGGTTCTTGGCCAGCACCATGCGCGCCCTGTGCGGTCGCCCATCCGGCCCCGCAATCGTCAGCTCTTCGAGGCGGCCGAACGCCGGACGGAAATCGCGCAGGGCGGCGTCAGGGTTCGGCCCCGCCACCCCCAGGGCGCGCGCCGTCGCTAGCGCGGCCAGGGTATTGTAGCGATTGTAGAGACCCGGCAAGGGGAACTGCTTACCCCGGCTGTCCAGGTCGAGGGGTGGCTCGGTCAAGCCGCAGTTGAGACAGCGCCACACCCCCAGGTGCGAGTAGTAAATGCCGTCAAAGTGCAGGCGCACGTCGCACGCCGGGCAGTAGATCGAATCCGCCGTGTGCTCGATCTCATCATTGAACAGGCGTGGGTCGCCGAGGCCGAAATAGAACGTCCGCGCCGACACCCCCAGCCCCAGGGCAGCTACGGTCGGGTCGTCGGCATTGACGACAAGCAGCGTTTCCGGCGGCAGCGGTGAGATAGCGGTGCGCCACAGGTCGGCCACCATGTTCACCTCGCCGTAGCGGTCGAGCTGGTCGCGGAAGAGGTTCAGCAAAACCAACGCCCGCGGCTGCACTGCCCGCAAGACGTGCGGCAGCGTCGCCTCGTCCACCTCGAACAGGCCAAAATCGGCGTGCACCTGCCCTTGCCAATCCGTGCTCTGTAGCAAGATGGCCGTCAGGCCGCTGACCAGATTGGCGCCACTGGCGTTGGTGATGAGGCTATAGCCCTGCTGTTCCAACAATTGCGCCAGCATCTTGGTGGTCGTTGTCTTACCGTTGGTCCCAGCAATGAGAATCACGCCATAGCGCAACTGCGCCGCCAGGTCAGCCAGCAGGTTCGTATCGAGCCGGAGGGCCACCTGGCCCGGCATGGTCGTCGCCGCGCCGCGCCCCAGGGCGCGAATCGTGCTCGCCGCGACCTTACCCGCCAGCACCGCCGCCTGGCCGCGCAACGAAAGGTGGCTGGCCGTTTCCGTATCGGTGGCAGTCTCGTCCAGCCGCGATTGGCTCACGACGCTCCTTGAAGCTCCAACCGAGGGGGTCGCTCGCACACCCTCGCCCTAACCTGGCATCACATAGCAACACATGCGCAGACGCCTCGCGCCCCATTATACCCCAGCGACCAGCCCAACGGCAAAATTCCCCTCCAGATTGGCGAAATTCGTGCCCTGAGCACGTTTCTCCGCGCCCCCTTTTTGCGTTATATACTTCGTCAACGTGATGGGTTGCTGAGAGTTCTTGGGGGGACCTGCAACCAATCGCGTTGACTTT
>JAHCIE010000458.1 GCA_026129385.1 Anaerolineae bacterium | reverse complement strand
TAGGTAGATCCGCCGCTGAGACCTGACCGACCCCCATAATCTCCTTGCGGGCCAGAGCGGCGACGGCCGCCGCCCGGTCGGGGAAGAAGCGGAATATCAGCCGCGCCAGGAAGGGACGGCGGCCGCTATCGTGGGGGTTGGGTGTCAAGGTAACTGAGGTGTCGTCGAGGCGGTCGAGCTTGAACAGGCCATTGCTGACCGGCTGGCTGTTGAACGGGTGAGAGGCCAGGCCGGAGGCGGGGACGCCGCTCAGAACGTGGGACGGCATCAGCCCCAGTGTAGTCTGATCGAGGAAGGGGGCAAAGGGTTCCGTGAGCTGGAACCGGATGGTATAGTCGTCGACGACTTCCATCGCCACCGTGCGCCAGAAGGCGCTCAAGGACGGGTTGGCGGTGAACGATGGGTCTTGTACCGCCCCGATGGTGTAGAGCACATCGGCAGCGGTGACGGGCAGGCCGTCGCTCCAATAGACATCATTGCGCAGGCGAAACGTGTAGGACAGGCCATCAGCCGACACTTCCCAGCCGCTCGCGACGTCGGGGACGACGTTGCCGGCGGCGTCGGTGCGGGTCAGCCCACGGAAGAGCAGCGAGACGATATCGCGCTCGGCGTCGGTCTGGGCCAGAATGGGCGACAGGAAGCGCGGCTTGCCGATCAGGGCCTCGGAGAATGTACCGCCGTAGTCGGGGACTTCGACCGTCGGCAGCCGCGCGACCCAGCCAGCGAGCAGGACAGCGAGCAAAAGAAGGCCGGCCAGTGCGATGAGAACTGGCCAGCGGCGAAATCGTAACACAGTGACTTACGGCTCGATATACACAGCCAGGATCGAGATGAGAATGAACAGGACGCTGAAGGCGACCGTCAGATTGAAGATGGTGCGCTCGACGCCACGCCGCGTTCGAACCACGCCATCCGACTGGCCGAAAATCCCGCCCACCCCCTCAGTCCGCGCCTGGAGAATCACCAGGGCGATCAGGGCAATGGACACGACCATTTGCGCGATAAGGAGCAAGTTGAACACAGAACCTCCCGCGGGCTAACATGCCAGAATCGGCGTAAGTATAGGCGCACGGGCGACCCGGTGCAAATTGCTGCCACCGCATCTATCACGCGCGCGGCGGGTGGTCACATCCGCCGCCTATGCCATGCGGGGCAGGGCCAGCGAGTCTGGTCAGTGCCCCGTCGCTACGGGCATCTGGAGCAGGAAGAAGATGGCAGCGATGATGAGATAGAGGCTGACGAGTTGGACACCCTCTAGCCAGTTGGTCTCGCCGTCGTTGCTGATGTAGTTGAAGAGCAGGCCCGACGCGGTGACCGCGACGATCTCCAGGGGCAGGAACACCAGGTTCATGCCATTTGCCAGACTACGGGGGGCGGGGCCGAGGAACAGGCTCAGGAAGACCAGCGCCGGCGCGACGTGGAGCGCCACCTGAGTCGAAGAACCGGCGGCAATCCCCAGGGTAATGTCGAGCTTATTCTTGCTGGCAAAGGTGACGGCGCTAAAGTGCTCGGCTACGTTGCCTACGAGAGGGACGACGATAGCGCCGATGAAGAATTCGCTGATGCCAAAGGTTTTGACTACCGCCTCCACCTCGCCCACCAGTGTCTCGCTGAGCACAACCGTAGCCACCGTCGCCACGCCCAGCATAATGAGGGCTGCTGTACGCGACATGGACGCGCGGGGCGCCTCATCCATCGCCTCGCCGTGGCCATCGGGCGCGCCCACGCGCATCTCCTTCGCGATAGCCGGGTCCGCACCCTCGGCGCGGAAGCTGTAGGCGATGTAGGCGAAGTAGATGACGAGCAGGGCGGCGGCAACGACCAGGCTGACTTCCTCAATGCGGATGGCGTCGGGGTCGCTGTTGGCGTAGACAGCGGGCAAGACGAGGCCGAAGATCGCCATGAGCAGCATGGTGGCGTTGCGCCCCGCTTCCCGCGAGTCGAAGCGCTGGACCCCGTGGCGCAGGCCGCCGACGATGATGCCCGCGCCCAGCACCAGCAGCAGGTTGCCGATGATGGAGCCGGTGATCGAGGCCTTGACCAGATCGTACAGACCCGCGCTGAGGGCGACGCCGGCGATGATCAGTTCTGCCATATTGCCGAAGGTGGCGTTGAGCAGGCCGCCCCATTTGGGTCCGATGTAGTGGGCCAGTTCTTCGGTCCCGTGGCCGATGAGGCCAGCGAGGGGAATGAGGCCGACAGCCGCCAGGACGAAGATAAGCACGGGCGGCGCGCCGACGAACTGGGCGACGTACCCGGCGGCGCCAATCAGGAGCATGATGATTTGCCAGAGGGGGAGCTTGGGCATCGTAGGTCTCCAACGGCTAGCTGGGGAAGGCAAACAGGTCAGCCGGCGCGCTGGGCGGGACGAGGACGGTCAACGCCTGGGGGGCAACCCGGGCAATGAGGGGGGTCGCACCCAGGGTGTCGCCATCGTAGTGGACCAGGAGCGATGGATCCGCCTCGACCACCACTTCGCGGGCGCGATAGATGCGCACCGACGGGTCATCCAGGTGACGACGAATGGCCAGCTGGCCGATGTGGCGCAGGGTGTCGAGCCAGGAGCGGCCCTCGAAGATAGCGATATCGAGCCAACCGTCGTCAATCTGGGCGTCGGGAACCAGGTGGAATCCCGCGTACATCTGAACGTTGCTGATGACCAGGAACACGATGCGACCACGAGTGCGTACTGTATCCAGCTGCACCCGGGCGCGCGTTCCCTGGTACTGGACAATCGGCCGTGCCGCTGCCCACACGTAGGCCATCTGACCAAAGCGGCGCTTGACGGGCCGTGCCTCCTTATCAATCACGTCCTGAATGATGGCATCCAGGCCAACGCCTGCCCACAGCAGGAAGTAGCGATCCCCGCGAATGGTGTGCGCGTGCCCCATATCCACCCGCTGCGGCCGACTGGCTGCCAGGCTCTCGGCGGCGACCATCAGGTCGGGCTTGTTGAGCAGCGTCGGCGAGGCCACCATGCCCAATTGCGCCGCCCACACATTCCCGGTGCCCATGGGTAGCAGCCCCAGGGCGGTGTTGGTTCCCGCCAGGCCGTTGGCCGCCTCGCTTAGCGTGCCGTCGCCGCCGACGACAATAACCGCCTCCGCGCCGTCGCGTGCCGCCGCCGCCGCCAGCCGCGTCACATCGCCCCGCGCCTGGCTCTCCTGGACACACAGGGTCCAGCCGTGGGCGCTGAGCGCGTCCAGGGCGCGGTCCAGCCCTACGCTCGTCCTCGTCTGGCCGGCCG
>JAHCIE010000457.1 GCA_026129385.1 Anaerolineae bacterium | reverse complement strand
CTGGCCGTCGCGTACGCCTGGACGACGCCACTCTTTGAAGCGCCCGACGAGACGTGGCACTTCTGGTACGTCAAGCATCTGGCTGATGGCGGCGGCCTGGCGGTGGGCGACCCGGACGTGCGCGCGCCGTGGCGGCAGGAAGGCACCCAGCCGCCGCTGTACTATCTCATGGCGGCGCAGGTCATCCGGGGCATAGATACCGCCGACGCTTCCGCCCTGATCGTCAACAATCCCCACTCTATCGTCGGCCGCGCCGACCTGCCCGGCAACCACAATGCCGTCGTGCCTGTGCCGCGCGACCCGCTGCAAGGCACGGCGCGCGCGGCGCAGCTGGCGCGCCTGCTGAGCATCGCACTAGGCCTGGTAACAGTCCTGGCCGCCTACGGTCTGGGCCGCGAGACTTTCCCCGATACCCCGCTGGTGGCGCTGGGCGCGGCGGGCGCGGTGGCCTTCAACCCCCAGTTTCTGTTCCTGTCGGGCAGCATCAACAACGACAACCTCATCATCGCCACGGCCACCGTCGGCCTGTGGCTGCTGGCGCGCTGGCTGCGCCGCCCGCCGTCGTGGCCTGGGCTGGCGCTGCTGGGCGTGATGGGCGGCATGGCGGCTCTCTCGAAGCTGTCGGGCCTGGCTCTCATCGCCTTCATCGTGCTGTGCGTCAGCCTGCGCGCGCTGCGCCGACGCTCCTGGCGCGACCTGCTGGTGTGGAATGCGGTCCTCATCGGGCTGCCGCTACTCACCGCGGGCTGGTTCTACTGGCGCAACTTCCAACTCTACGGCGACCCGCTGGCGATCCAGGTTCACCTCGACCTGTCGGGACGGCGCAACCCGCGTCCCTCGGCCGCCCAACTGTGGGCCGAGCTGGAGAGCGTGCGCCGCTCGTTCTGGGGTGTCTTCGGCTGGTTCAACGTGGTGGGGCCGGAATGGCTGGCCTGGCTGTACGATGCCCTGGCCGTCGCCGCCCTGGTCGGCGTGGTCGTCGGTGTCTGGCGCGCCTGGCGCGGCGACCACAACGTCCTGCCCTGGGTCGCGCTGCTGGCGGCGTGGTCGGGTATCGTCTTCGTCAGCCTGCTGCGCTGGATGAGTCTCATCAAGTCGGCCCAGGGGCGGCTGCTGTTCCCCGCCCTGGCCGCGCTGGCGGTTCTGGGCGTGTGGGGGCTGACCCAACTCGCCCCACGCTGGCAGCGGCTGACGGTGGGCGCGGTCGTCGCAGGCATGGCCCTGGCGGCCGCAGCCGTCCCGCCCCTGGTCATCGCTCCCGCCTATGCCCCGCCTCCCCGCCTCGATCCGGCGACGGTGGATATTCCCAACCGCCTCGCTATCGACTTTGGCGGGCAGGTGCGCCTGCTCGGCTACGAGATGGCCGTGGAGGCCACGCCCGGCGGCCTCGCGCCGCTGACCCTGTACTGGCAGGCGTTGCAGCCGATGGAGACCAACTACTCGGTGTTCGCGCAACTGGTGGATGAGAAGGGGCAGCGCGTGGCGGGCCTCGACACCTACCCCGGCCTGGGCAGCTACCCGACGCGGCGCTGGGAGGTGGGACCGGTCGTCAAGGATAGCCTGTACATCCCCGTCGGCGCGAAGGTGGACGCGCCGCGCTCCTTCGGCGTCGTCGTTGGCGTGGCCGACCGTGCTCGCAACGCCCGCCTGCCTGCCAGCCGCGACGGCCAGCCGGCCGGCGATACGGCCGCTCTGGGCAGCCTGTTCGTGCGCCCCACTGACCCGGCCTGGCAGCCGCCCAACCCGACCGGCGCGGTCTTCGGCGACGCTGCCGAACTGGCGGGCTACGAGCTGAGCGCGGCCACCGCCCGCCCCGGCGACGCCCTGACCCTGACCCTCTACTGGCGGGCGCGCCAACCCCTGCCCGCCGACTACACCGTGTTCGTCCACCTGGGCGACGGCGAGCCGCTGGCCGCCCAGGCCGACGGCCCGCCCCTGAGCGGCCTCGCCCCCACCAGCGGCTGGCAGCCCGGGCAACTCATCCGCGAGACTCGCACCCTCACCCTGCGCCCCGACACCGCCCCCGGCGTCTACCCCCTGCGCGTCGGCCTCTACCTGCCGACGACCGGCGAACGCCTGCCCCTGACGGCGGGGGGGCCGGGGGATGCGGCAACCGTAGGGAGCGTGATGGTGGGAGGTCAGTAGTCAGTCAGGGGAGACGATCTTCTCGTGAACCCGGCGGCCACCCTCATATACGAGGCGTGTCAGGGCGGCGACTACGACGAAGGCGAGGGGTAGGGAGACGATGGTCAGCCCGCCGATTGCCAGAATAGGGAACCAGGCAGCCGAGACAGGTTGTCCATGCCGTTCAATAGCGTACTTGTCGCGGTCCGCAACAACCTCCTGGAGAATCCGGCCGAATTGGCGCCTGGCTTCGAAAGCCCCGACCTTCTATTCCATCAGTTCACCCCGCCCTCCTCATGCAATAGCCTGGCATAAATTGCGCTATCTACGCTATTTTGTAGGAATCCAGGCTCAGTTAAGACGGGCCGGCGATGCCCCTGGCTACCATAGCCCGCGCCGTTGGCGCTCTGTCTGACCACCGACCACGGACCACGCCTCTCCTGCCGCTCGTCACCCGTCACTCGCCGCTCCCCGTCCGCCTCTCCCGCAGCACCCGCTTGAGGCGCTCCCAGCTGCGGCGGGGCGTGGCCGTGTCGTCCTTCGCGACCGGGCGCCCCGAGTAGCGCGCCACCTCGAAGGCGTCGCTGAGTGTGCCCACGTCCTCGCCGCCCTCCGGGAGCTTCTCGCGCAGGGTGGCGGCGTACTCGCGGGCGGTCTGGCTCGGCGCGCGCGGGAGTCCTGCCTGACCCGCTCGCTGTACCGTGGACAGGTAGAAGTACATGAGCAACTCGCGGGGCGACAGGCCCCCCAGACGTAGCCAGCGGCGGGGCGGGAGGACCGGAGCAGGCGGCCGGGCCAGGCGGCGGCGGACGACCGCGCTCGCCTGGGTGGTGGCCGCGCGCAGGCCGGCGAAGAGGGCGGCCAGGTTCGCCATCAGCCAGCCGATAACAGGCAGCCGCGCCAGAGCCTCCCACCACCCTCGCCGCGAACGGACGAATTGCCACACGGCATAGCCGATGATGACGTACAGGCTTGCCCAGAACAGAATCGAGCGTACCAGGGCCACCCAGTCGGGGGTCGGACCGCGCGGTGTGACAGGGGCGAACATGGGCAAGGCCGGGGCGGCGGCGGGGCTGGGCAGCGGCGCCTGACCGAACAGGCCCATCAAGGCGACGAGTAGGCTCAGCA
>JAHCIE010000456.1 GCA_026129385.1 Anaerolineae bacterium | reverse complement strand
TCCACCCCGGCCACGTCGGCGAAGGTGACCACCGGCTTGTCGCCGCCGAACATGCGAGCGCGGCTCTTGCCGAAATTCATCGCCTGGCTGTTGCCGCCCTGGGCCTGGCGCATCATCATGAAGATGAAGCCACCCAGCAGCAGGATCGGCAGAATCGACCCCAGGAGCGGCCCCCAACTGGTCCAGAAGCTTGGCGCAATGACCTCAATCTTCACCGCCGACAGCTCTTTATCCGACACGCCCATCTGACGCAGTGTATCCGTCAGCGTCTCCGACTGCTCCTTGCGCGTCACGCGCTCCTGCTGAGGATTCACGATATAGCGCACGCGCACATCATTCCCGGCAATGGTCATGGATTGCACGCGGCCGGCCTTGACATCCCGCGCCAGATCAGACATGGCCAGCCCAGGCGAAGGGGAGGGTTGTCCATTCATGAATGTCGTCAGAAGGGCGACGATCGCCAGCACAGCGACCAGCCCAATCACGGCACTTCGTAGGGCGCCCTTGTTCACGTTGCCTCGCTCCAGTCCTTGTCTGCCCGGTCGGGGGACTCCCCACGGGCGCAACACGCCTCATTCATCCCATATACTCCCCGGTCAATTATAGCATAAACCTGACCCTCACACGAATACGCCGTTCTGCCGCGAGCGCGCCAAGACCATCCCACACGCCCGCCCTTTTGACTCCCTACGCTGCGCCGCTATAATCCCTGGTGACCGACGCCCCGACGTAGGCGGAGTTGGCTTGCAAGGAGTGACTATGGCCGCTACTGTGCTCGAAGCTCGCGGCATCACCAAGCGATTTCCCGGCGTCCTTGCCAACGACGATGTCAACTTCACCCTGTTGGACGGCGAGATTCACGGCCTGCTGGGCGAGAATGGGGCGGGCAAGAGCACGCTGATGAACATCTTCTACGGGTTGTACCGTCCCGATGAAGGGCAGATGCTTGTCAACGACCGCCCCACGACCTTTCACAGCCCCCACGACGCCATCGACAACGGCATCGGCATGGTGCACCAGCACTTCATGCTCATTCCGCCGCTGACCGTGACGGAGAATATCATCCTGGGCCAGGAGGTCATCCAGTCGCGCTGGTCGTGGCTGCGCCGTTTCGCCCCGGTCGACCGCCGCAAGGCCGAATCGGACGTACGCCACCTGTCCGAGCAATACGGTCTGGCCGTCGACCCTGTCGCACTGGTGGAAAGCCTGCCCGTGGGCTCACAGCAGCGGGTGGAGATCATCAAGGTACTGTATCGCGGCGCTGAGATCCTCATTCTCGACGAGCCTACGGCGGTGCTCACGCCCCAGGAAGCCGACGAGTTGTTCGAGATCATGGCCTCCCTCAAGGCCCAGGGCAAATCCATCATCTTCATCACCCACAAGCTGCGCGAGGCGCTCGCCATTTGTGACCGCATCTCTGTCATGCGGCGTGGCCGCATGATTGGGACGGTCGAACCCCGCGACGCGACAATGGCCAGCCTGGCCGAAATGATGGTGGGGCGCGAGGTGGCGCTCGTCGTGGAGCGGGGACCGGCGAAGCCCAGTCAGGCTGTCCTTGACGTGGCAGGGCTGCGCGTCAAGGACGACCGCGGCTTGATGGCCATCAACGACGCATCCCTCCAGGTGCGGGCGGGCGAGATTCTAGGCGTCGCGGGCGTGCAGGGCAACGGGCAGACAGAGCTGGTAGAAGCCATCACAGGCTTGCGGCGGGTCGAGGGCGGGACCATCAGCCTGGAGGGGGCCAACGTCACCAACGCCACGCCGCGCCGCATCACCACCAACGGGACGGCGCACATCCCGGAGGACCGCCACAAGTTCGGCGTGGTGCTGAGCTATCCCATCAAGGATAATCTGGTCCTGGTGAACTACCACGAGGCCCCTTTCGCCAGCGGCCCCGTCATCCATCCCGAGCCGATCGAGCAGTACGCGGAGCGGCTGGTCGATGAATTTGACATCCGCACGCCCAGCATCGAGACGCCGTTGGGCAGCCTGTCTGGCGGCAACCAGCAGAAGGTCGTTGTCGCCCGCGAATTCTCGCGCCCCATCAAGCTGCTCATCGCCGCCCAGCCGACGCGCGGTATCGACGTCGGCTCCATCGAATTCATCCACAAGCGCATCGTCGAGGCGCGCGACCGAGGCACGGCTGTCCTCTTGGTGTCGGCCGAACTCGACGAGATTCTTGCCCTGTCCGATCGCATCGCCGTCATGTATCACGGCGAGATCATCGCCACACTGAACGCCGGGGACGCCACGCGCGAGCAGATCGGCGCGCTGATGGCCGGCGTAACGACCTCCTCGCCAGCCCCGACTCGTGGCGACGACCCGCCGCCCAGCATACTGTAACCCATTGTCCTACGTAAAAGCCGCGCCGACCCCTGGGGTCGGCGCGGCGTAGTTGCGTCGCGTCCGTCTACAGCCCAGGACGCAGGCTACCGTCGCTCATCAGGCCCGGACGGATAGCGCGCGTTCGCATGTACCACGTCGGGATCGTCTGGAAGCGGTTGGAGGCGGCGAGCATCACCTGCCCAACCTGGACATTCTGCACCTGCGGATCGACAGCATAGTGATAGATGCCATGATAGAGGAGCAGGGCGGGGACTTCCTCGGCAAAGATGCGTTGGAAGTCGCGGTAGAGCTGGCCGCGCTCCGCCGCATCGGTGGCCCGTCGCGCCGCCTCTAGCTTGGCGTCGGCGTCAGGGTTGGCCCAGCCGCCGATGTTCTGACCGTCGCCGACTTGAGTCGAGTGCCACATAGGGTAGGGATCAGGGTCCGAGTCGGGCGCGCTCCAGCCGTACAGGGCGGCCTCGTACTGTCGTGGCCCCAGGTAGCTCTGCTCGAGGGTGCGGGGCGACGTCGTCTGAACGCGGGCGGCGACACCGATGGCCTCCCACTGGCGAGCGATCTGCTCCGCCACGGCGCGGCGAATCGGGTCGTCCGTGGTCACCAGGGTAAACTCCAGGCGTTGGCCTTGCCGCTCGCGCACCCCGCTGCCACTGGCGTCGGTCCACCCGGCACGGTCGAGGAGCGCCCGCGCCTGGATTGGATCATAGCTGTAATGGCGCACATTCGGCTCATAGCTCCACGACTGGCCAACGACGGGACTCTCGGCGACGATAGCCTGCCCCTGGAGCGTCCCCCGCACGAGAGCCGTGCGGTCGATGCCCATCAGGAGCGCCTGGCGAACCGCCTTGTCCTGGAACATGGGGTTCTGGAGGTTCAGGAACACGGTGGTGAACGTGGGACGCGGCGCAG
>JAHCIE010000455.1 GCA_026129385.1 Anaerolineae bacterium | reverse complement strand
TCCTATGCCTTCGAGTACACGCTGTAGGCCTATCCCTTGACAGGGCGGGGTATAATTACATAACCGAAGTGCGTCGCCGCACCTGACCGTTCAACCCATTGGGAGACTCGGAGGTTGTCGTGGACGAGTTCCTCAAGCGGGGTGTCCCGCGACTCTATCGGAACCGACCTATGGCCGACCTGCTCGCCGCCTCACCCGGTGTTCTGAAGGGCGTCACTGCCAACCGGGTTAAGCTCCTGGCCGCGCGCCACAATGTTCGGACGCTCTCCGATCTGCTCGACCGTTGGGAGCTAGATGCAGACTTGCGGCTAAGGCTCGATCCGGCTATCGTCGCCGCGCTGTGGTGCTACGTGTTCCACCCCCGCTACGACCCCGGCCCACCCTGCCGCTGGGAACGCCTCTTCGCCTCCGCTCCCCTCGACCATTACGTGAACCACCCATCGGGCCGCTTTCGCACCGCCTTCGGCCCCGTCTTCTACCGGGGTCGCCTCGACGGGGCGGCGCGTGTCCTCGTCGTCGGCCAGGACCCCTCCACGGACGAAATCCTCGCCCAGCGCAACCTCGTTGGCGACGCGGGCCAGAAGCTCCAGCGTCTCCTAAACAAGCTGGGCCTGACCCGTTCCTACGTGATGCTGAATAGTTTCGTGTTTGGCATCAAGGGGCAGTTCGACGCCGAGATGGAGGACATCGCCCAGGAGTCGCCCATCCTGGCGTATCGCCACCACCTGTTCGACCGCGTGGCGGCGACCAATGCGCTGCAAGCGATCTTTGCCTTCGGCAAAGCCGCGCGTACGTGCCTGGACCTGTGGCCCGGCCATGTGGCGTTTCAGATCATCGAGTTCACCCACCCCAGCGCGCCCGACAACCTCACGCTCCCCAACTGGAACGCGCATCTGGCGGCGGCCCAGGCCCTCGTCACTGCCGACCCTGGCGCGCAGGTGGACCTGACGCCCTACGGCGTAGCGTTCACCCCTGCCGACTCGGTTGCCATCCCGCGCGCCGACCTGCCCTTCGGTATCCCGCCCTGGCACGGGACCCACGGCACGCGCAGCCACCGCAACGGCGACACCGAGATCGTGTGGGAGGCCGTCTAGCGTCCTCGCTCCGCAGCCGCATCCAGACTGAAACAGGGTCTCGGCGTCCTGTCTCGATGCCCGCGTTAGCGGCGTTGCGTCACAGGGTTGCGCAGCGTGCCGATGCCATCGACGTGGATGGACACCACGTCGCCGTCCTGAAGGCTGAAGTCGTCGGGCGGGACGATGCCCGTGCCCGTCAGCAGGAAGACGCCGTTGGGGAAGTCATTCTCCCGCCACAGATAATCCATCAGCTCCTGGACGCTGCGCTTCAGGCGGTCGAAGGACGTGTCAGCCTCGAACACCGGGCGTCCCTCGCGCTCGATCTGCAACTGGATGTGTAGACTAGCCGGATCGAGGCCTTCGACCAGGACAATCACCGGCCCCAGGGCGCACGCCTGGTTATAGACCTTGGCCTGGGGCAGGTAGAGGGGATTGTCGCCCTCGATGTCGCGCGCGCTCATGTCGTTGCCGATGGTGTAGCCGACCAGCGCGCCCCGCCCATCCATGACCAGGGCAATCTCCGGCTCAGGCACGCTCCACCGCGAGTCGGCGCGGATGCGCACCGGCACGTGGGGGCCGACGACGTGGTGCGGGTTGGCCTTGAAGAACAGCTCCGGCCGCTCGGCGGCGTAGACCCGATCGTAGATGCCGCTCTGGCCCGACTCGGCCTCGCGGGCCTCCACCGAGCGGCGGTAAGTTACGCCTGCCGCCCATACCTCTTGCTGGTCGATGGGGGCCAGGATGTGGGGGGTGCGGTTGGACGGCCGGCGGTCCAGTGCCGAGAACAGCACATCGGCGACCTTATCCGTCACCTGGGCCTCAATCCAGCGGGCGAACCCGCCCGGCGGGAAGCCGTTGGCGCGCGCCAGCAGGCTGCTCAGCGTGCGCGAGCGGTTGGGTTCGGCCTCCGTCAGGTCATGCACCTCGTCCTCGATGACGACGCCCACGCGGGTTCCCAGCGGGGGCATGTAGTAACGGCAGAATTGCATGCGCTCTCCTCAGCGGCTTACCGTACCGGGTTCTCCAGCCGCCCCAGCCCGTCGATCTCGATGGCCACCGTGTCGCCCGGCTTCAGCCACAGCGGCGGCTTGCGCGCCGCGCCCACGCCCGGCGGCGTGCCGGTCATGATCACGTCGCCCGGCTCCAGGGTGAAGTTGTGGGACAGGAACGACACCAGGCTGGGCACGTCGAAGATCAGGTTGCTGGTCGTCGACTCCTGCACCGGCTGGCCGTTGAGGAGGCAACGGATGCCCAGCGCGCCGGGATCAGCTACCTCGTCCCGCGTCACCAGCATCGGGCCTAGCGGGCAGAAGGTGTCCTGGCTCTTGCCGCGCACCCACTGGCCGCCGTCGCTACGGTGGCCTGATTGGACATCGCGCGCACTCACGTCGTTGCCGCACATGTACCCTGCCACGTAGCCCATCGCCGCCTCGACCGAGACCTGGCGCGCCGGGCGGCCGATGACGACGCACAACTCAGCCTCGTAGTCCACCTGCTCGGTGATATCGGTCGACCAGGTGATGGCGTCGCCGGGGCCGATGACCGAGGTGGGGTACTTGGCGAAGACGATGGGCCGTTGCGGGAGTGTGGCCCCCGTCTCGGCGGCGTGGTCGCGATAGTTTAGCCCGATCGCCATAATCTTCGGCGGGCGGGGAATGGGTGCGGCCAGGCGCGTGGCGGCCAGCGGCACGCTCGGCGCGTCCGGGTTCGTCAGCGCCGCGCCGACTTTGCGCCACTCCGTCGCCTCGCTCTGCAGCAGGCCGAGGAGCGTGGTGGGGAGGCTGGGGGCGGCGGCGGCCAGGTCGATGATGCGGTCATCGCGGAGGGCGCCCAGGCGGGTCGTATCGCCGTCGTAGAAGGTCACAAGGCGCATTCAAGGTCTCCTGCTGAGTGAGGTTGAGGTCTATTGCGCCGACCAGCCGCCATCCACGGCGAGGACCGCGCCCGTCATGAAGCTCGAAGCGTCGGAGGCCAGGAAAGCGACCGCTCCCGACAGCTCCCACGGCTCGCCCCAGCGACCCATGGGGATGCGCTGGTTGAAGTAGTCCATCCCCACCGGATCGGCCTTGAATATCTCGTTCATAGGTGTCATGTGCGGGCCGGGCGCCAGGGCGTTGACTGTCACGCCGCCGGTCGCCCATTCCAGGGCCAGGGTGCGGGTCAGCTGAATCAGGCCGCCTT
>JAHCIE010000454.1 GCA_026129385.1 Anaerolineae bacterium | reverse complement strand
AGGTCTATGCCAGCCCTACGTCGAGTCGGTGACCGTCTGATCGTTGAGACTGAGCAGTACCGCCTTATTCTGGATGCGACAGATGGCACGTGGGCCACTCTGTCACGGGATAGCGCCCCCGTCGCCCGCCTGTTCTTGCCCGGTGCGGTCGACAGTATCGAAGGCCATGACGTCACCCTGAGTGTCTCTGCACCCACCGTCAAGGAAAAGCCCGGCCGCGTCGTCTTCATCATCCGCAGCCAATCAAGCCTGTGGGGGCAGCGTGTCACCAAGCTACGCTGCCGCGATGAGATGGTCGAACTGGACATTCGTATCGAGGGCGACGACCTCATCGAGACTGTCCATTTCTTCGGCGGCTGGACGCCCACTGGCCCCGCTCGCTCCACGGCTCACTTCAACCGCGTCTTCGATCCCACTCCCAACGCCCAGCTCAAGCAAAACTTTGCACCCTACGCCAGCGCCGTCATCAGCTTCCGCGACCACGCGGACTGGCTCAACGGCGCGTGGTTCTTTACGCCCGCCCCCCTCGCCTACTGCCTGCGCGCGGCCACCGCCAACTGGCTGGCTGCCGCCGTGGCCGCCCGGCCTGGCGACCACACCTTTGAAGATTTCAGCTACGACGGCGCTGGGGGCTTTGAGTTCTGCCTCAACTACGCCGCCCACACCGCCACTGAGGGGGAGTGGACCAGCCCGCGCATCGCCCTGCTGGGGGCCGCCGACGAGTATGATGCGCTGGCAGCCGCCAGCGCGTGGCGCGCCATGTACGGAGCCACCCCCCAACACGCCACCCCCTCCGCGCTATGGTGGCGGTCGCCCATCTTCTGCGGCTGGGGCGAACAGGTCGCCCTGTCGCACCGCAACGGCAAGCCTCCTTCGGCATTCGCCACCCAGGCGAATTACGAACGCTGGCTGGCAACCCTCGCCACCCATGACCTGCACCCTGGCATCGTCTTCGTTGATGACAAGTGGCAGAGCCACTACGGCGACCCCCGCCCCGACCCCGCCAAATGGCCTGACATGCGCGGCTTCATCCGACGCCAGCACGAGGCCGGACGCCACGTCATCTTGTGGTGGAAGGCGTGGGACGCGGAGGGTGTACCCGTCGAGGAACAAGTCAGCAATAGCCCCTGGCCGGAAGGCAGCGTCGATCCGACCAACGCCGCCTATCGCGAGCGCCTGGCCCGGGCAGTGGACTATCTTATCGGCGATCTGGACGCCGATGGCTTCAAGATCGACTTCGCCCATCGCACGCCGTATGGGCGTATCGCCCAAGTCCAGGGACGCTCGTGGGGTATCGAGTTACTCCGCGACCTCATCGCCTGCCTATCCGACACCGCGAAAGACATTAAGCGCGACGCCCTGATCGTCAGCCAGACACCCGACCCCTATTTCTGTAATGTCGTCGACATGATTCGCCTCAACAATACCGTGCGTATGGACATGGCCGATCAGTTCACCACTGCCGACATCCTCACCAACATGACCCACCGCGCCCGCGTCGCCCGCGCCGCCAGCGCCGACTGGCTCATCGATACCAACAGCTGGCCCAGCCTTGACCGCGCCCAATGGCTCAGTTACGTCCAGCGCCAGGTCTATCTGGGCAACCCGTCCCTCTACTATGCCACCGCCATCGACCGGACCGGCGAGCCGCTACGCCCCGAAGACTACGCCGTGGTGAGCCAGGCCTGGAAGACCTACCTCCGCCGCCGTCAACGCTAGACAGATTCGCCACCCCATGATCGACCGCTACGACGTTGCCGTCGTTGGCGCTGGCCCCGGCGGCTCCTCGGCAGCCACCTTCCTGGCCCGCGCCGGCCGTCGCGTCCTGCTCCTCGACAAGTTCGACTTCCCCCGCGACAAGACGTGCGGCGACTGCCTCAGCCCGCGCGCCCTGGGCGTCCTACGCGACATGGGCTGTCTCGATGCAGTCGTCGCCCTCGGCCACGCCACACCCAACATGCGTGTCGTCGCCCCATGGGGCTGGTCCGTCGGCGCGCGCCTGCCCCAGGTACACGAGTGGCCCGACTATGCGGTAGTCGTCCCTCGTCTGACCCTCGACGACGCTCTCCGTCAATGCGCTGTCACGGCGGGGGCGGACTTCCGCCCTCGCGTCACCGTCAAGTTCGTCAGCGCCGACGACCAGGGCATCACCCTCACCGGTAGTACACCCGACGGCACGCCAACCTACCGCGCGCGCGCCGCCATCATTGCCACTGGCGCAGCGACCCGCCTGTTGCTGACCATGGGCGTGTTGCGCGGGCCACCCCCCGTCATGCTCGCCGCCCGCGCCTACTTCGAAGGTATGTCCGACCTGCGCGATGCCGTCGAGTTCCGCTTCGACCATGTGCCCTTACCTGGCTACGGCTGGGTCTTCCCTACCTCCGCCACCAGTGCGAACGTCGGCGCGGGCTTCGTCCGCACGCCCACCAACGCCCACCGCATGCCCGACACGGCGCAGGCAGCCTACGACCACTTCATCGCCAGCCCGCCGTTGCGTGCCGTTCTCGCGGGCGCAAAGCAGGTCGGCCCCGTCAAGGGCTACCCACTACGCACCGACTTCGTGACCGCACCCACCACCGCGCCCTGCACCCTGCTGGTTGGCGAGGCCGCCGGGCTGGTCAACCCCCTGACCGGCGAAGGCATCGACTACGCCCTGGAGACGGGCCAGCTCGCCGCTCGCCATCTTGAGGCCATGCTCGCCGACGACGACCTGTCGGCCACCCGCCTCGACGCCTACGACCGCGATCTACGCGCCCGCTATCAGGACCTGTTCGTCTTCTGCCACCGCGTCCAGGCGCGCTACATGCACCCCCTGGCCATGAACCTCCTCATCGCCGCTGCCAACCTTCGCCCTGATCTCAAGAATCGCCTCGTCCGTACCGTCCTCGGCCTGCGTCAGCCCCCCTTCGAACACAACAGGTAGCCACGACAGCATCCTGAACCCGAACCTCAGTCAACAATGGACTTGGTAGCGGCAGCCGCGGTGGTGATAATCTCCTGTATACTCTTCAGCCACAGGAGGGTCGCATGTGCTACGACGACAACGCCCGACCGCCCGTACCCGACGATGCCCACGGCTCCGCCCATACCGAAGCCATGATCCTGACGGCCAAAGACGGCAACGAGTTTGCCGCCTTCCTGGCTCTGCCCGACCGTCCGGCTGACGCGGCGGTGCTCATCCTGCCCGACATTCGCGGCCTGCATCAGTTCTACCAGGAACTCGCAGCGCGTTTCGCCGAGATTGGCATGGCCGCCCTCGC
>JAHCIE010000453.1 GCA_026129385.1 Anaerolineae bacterium | reverse complement strand
ACTTGACGATGGCGATGTGGTGGTCCGGCTCGACGACGGCGATGCCCGCCGAGTCGTAGCCGCGATACTCCAGGCGCTTGAGACCTTCGAGCAGGATGGGCGCAGCGGCGCGGCGGCCGCTATAGGCAACGATACCGCACATGGGACTCCCTCCAGGTGGAATCGACGCCGTCCCGCCCGACGCACGCTGCGTCGGCGAGGCCATCGTCGTGGAGCCACGACACGGGTCGGTTATGGTCGCCGGTCACCCGACGGCTTTCGACACGGTCAGCTTTGGAGGGGAAGACGAAGGGCTGTGGCGCGCCCTGGAGGCATCCGCCGATCTACTCGATTTTCCCTGCCCCCTCTGACGCCCCGCATGTGGGGGTGTGGGGGACAGGTTGGCCTCACCTCGCGGTGAGGAACCTCCTCCTCGTCAACTGGCCCGGCGGCCAGTCCTGGCGCTACGCTTCCCAAGCGTTGGTTGTGCCGCCATCATATCACACTCGCGGATGAATGTCAAGGGGTCATGGCGTGGATTCGGCCAGCTGCGGCGCAGTCGGCGCGGCGTCGTTGTCGGCCACTGCCAGCGTCTGGGTGTACTGCCAGGGCGGCGGGGCGTCGCTGTATGGGCCGCGATACTGCTCCGGCAGCATGATGGCGATGCGGTACATCATCTCCCGCGCCATGGCGTCTAGCTCGTTGCGCGCCGGCTTCTTGGGTCCAACGAAGCGATACGGCTCTCCGAAACGCAGCCGCATGTGGGTCAGTGGCCGCAACTGCCTGACGTTGTCGAACAGGCCCGCGTGGCCCCATACAGCGGCGGGTACGACAGGGCAGCCGACGCGGGAGGCCAGCATCACACTGCCGACCTTGCCTTCCAGCAAAGTGCCATCGCCGCTGCGATGACCTTCGGGGGCCAGATAGAGGGCGTAGCCCTGGTGGAGAACGCGCAGCGCGCTCTTGATGGCCTCAGCGTCGCCCTCGCCGCGCCGCACCGGAATCATCATATATTGCCGCGCCAGCGGGCCGACCAGCTTGCTCTCGTACAGTTCCACCTTGGCGAAGAAGACCATCGGCCGCCCCACGTACTGGTCGATGACGAAGGGATCGAGGAAATTGACATGGTTGCAGCTAACGATGAGGGGTCCGGTGGGCGGAATGTGCTCCTGGCCGCCCACGTCCACATGCAGGAAGCCCCCCCATGCATACGGCCATAGGGCGTGTCCCAACTGGCGCAGCCACGGCTCGTTCATGCGTACGCCCCTCGGTACTCTGGTGGTAGCAGCGCCGCGATGGCGCGCATCAGTGTCTCGGTATTCGCCGCCAGGCATGCGCGGCGCTCGGCCGGTGGCAGCCCGATCGGGAGGGGCAGGCACAGCGGCGCGCCGTAGGTAATGCTCAAGCGCGGGCGGCGCAGGTGGCGCCATTCGTCGATGCCGACCTCGGTCCCCGTCATGGCAGCGGGCACGACGGGCGCGCCGCTGCGGGCGGCCAGCCAGGCCACCCCGCCGTGGCCCGCCATCAACGCGCCCGTCGCGCTGATCCGGGCCTCCGGGGCCAGGGCCAGGGCGCGGCCGGCGGCCAGCACGGCCAGGCTCTCCGCCAGAACGTTGCGGTCCATCTCGTCACGGCGCACCCAGATGACGCCGTAGGACTTGAGCAACCGCCCGGTGACGGGGACATGGGCCAGGTCGGCCAGGGCTATGCACTCTAGCTCACGAGGTGTGGTGACGACCACCAGGGGCGGGTCCAGGTGGCTGAGGTGATTGAAGGCCACGATGAGCGGGCCAGTCGGCGGTACATTCTCCAGCCCCTGCACCTCGAGGTGGATCAGAGCCGGGAAGATCGCCCGAGCCACGGCCACGAGTGGGGCACGGGTCGCCGGAGGAATCAGGGGCATCGGTGGGGAGCCTGCCGTGGTCATTCCGCCCGCACCTCCCCCGGCAGGGGGCGCGACTCGGTGGGCGCTCCCATCGCCAGCGCCACGATATGATCAATGACCTCGTCGATGCTCATGCCCGTCGTATCTACAGTCACGGCATCGTCGGCCGCCTTGAGAGGGGCCACCGCGCGCAGGCTGTCGATTTCGTCGCGGCGGCGCATGTCGGCCAGGATGCTCTGGTAGTCGGCCGGTTGGCCGCGGGCGATCATCTCATCGTAGCGGCGGCGAGCGCGCACCTCCAGCGAGGCCACCAGGAAGACTTTCAGCGGGGCATCGGGCAGGACGACGGTTCCGATGTCGCGGCCGACCATCACCACGCGCCCGTCCGCCGCGCCACGCCGCTGCTGGTCGATGAGGGCCGCCCGTACTGCCGGGTGGCGGGCCACGTTGGAGACGTTGGCGTCTACTTCGGGCCGCCGTACGTCCCAGGTGATGTCCTCGCCGGCGACCTCGACGGTGGAGTGACGGCCATCGGCGCGGGTGGGCGGGCGTACGGTGATGGGCGTGCGCGCGGCCAGGGCCGCCAGGGCGTCGCCGTCGTCCACGTTGACCCCCTCACGCAGGGCGAGCCAGGTCAGGGCGCGATACAGCAGACCCGAATCATAGTACAGGTAGCCGAGGCGATCGGCGACGGCATGGCCGATGGTGCTCTTGCCGGACGCGGCCGGCCCGTCGATGGCGATCACAGCAGCCGGGGCGGGAGCCATTGAGGTCGTGATGGGGTGGGAGGGCATGGTGTATTCCAGGGCGCGGGTGTCAGGTGCTACGTGCGCAGGCTGCCGCAAGCGCAGGCAAGGGCTATCGCTTCGACCCGCCGCGTTTGGACCCGCTCTTCTGGGACGGGCGACTAGTGGATGGTTGACTGCTCTTGGGCGACGGGCGGCTACTGCGAGACGATGGGCGGCCGCCGCTGGACGATGGGCGGCCACTGCCAGACGACGGGCGGCCGCCGCTGGACGATGGGCGGCCACTGCCACTGGACGATGGGCGGCCACTGCCACTGGACGAGGGGCGGCCACTGCCAGACGAGGGGCGGCCGCCGCAGGACGAGGGGCGGCCGCCGCCGGACGACGAGCGGCCACTGCCGGACGAGGGGCGGCTGCCGCCGGACGAGGGGCGGCCGCCGCCAGACGACGAGCGGCCGCCGCCGGTGGAGCGGCGGGGTGCGCCCTCGTCGCGCATCCACCAGTCATCGTCGTCATCGGGGCGGGGGCGGCGCTCATCGTCCGGGCGTGGTGGGCGTGGCGACTCCTCGTCGCGGCCACGCCTCGGCCCGCCGCCACCGGGCCTGTCGCCGGGGCGCGTCGAACGCTCACCGGGACGCCCAGGGCGCGGCGGCG
>JAHCIE010000452.1 GCA_026129385.1 Anaerolineae bacterium | reverse complement strand
GTGCTGTTCCTGCCCAAGGGGATATGGTATCCGGCGCTGCTGCGCAGCTGGTTCCGCCGTCGTAGGAGCAGCTGACATGCTGAAACTCCAATCCATTTCCAAGAGCTTCGGCGGGCTGCACGTGCTGCAGGACGTCAACATCGAGGTTCCGCAAGGGACGATCTTCGGCCTGATCGGTCCCAACGGCGCGGGCAAGACGACCATGTTCAACGTCGTCAACGCCGTCTATCCCTCCGACACCGGCCGCGTCATCTTTCGCGGCGACGACATCACCGCCGGCCCGCCCAATCGGGTGGCGCGGCTCGGGCTGGCGCGCACCCACCAGGTAGTGCGTCCCCTCAACGACCTGACCGTGCGCGAGAACGTCATGGTCGGGGCATGTTTCGGGCGCGAGCACAAGCGCCTCAAGGACGCGGCGGCCGTGGCCAACGAGGTGCTGGCGCGGGTAGGCCTGGCCGATCGCGCCAACCAGCTGGCGGGCAGCCTCAACGTGGCGCAGAAGAAGCGCCTGGAACTGGCGCGCGCCCTGGCCGCCCGCCCCTATCTGCTCCTGTTGGACGAGGTGCTGGCGGGACTGAACCCGTCCGAGGTGAGCCTGATGGTGGACCTCATCAAGCGCATTCGCGACGAGGGCATCACCATCCTCATGATCGAGCATCTGATGCACGCCGTGATGAACGTGTCGGACCGGGTACTGGTGCTGGACTTCGGCAAGCTCATCGCCACGGGCACGCCCGACGAGGTCGTGAACAACCCCCAGGTCATCGAGGCGTACCTGGGCGATCCCAAGCTGGCCGCGAGTCTGATGGGCAGCGACGAGGACGAGACCGCGCCGCCGCCGGCCGAGGGGGTGTAATATCATGACCGTTCTCGAAGTCGACAACATCACCTCCGGCTACGGCGAGGTGCAGATTCTGTGGGGCGTGTCGCTGAAACTGGAGCCGGGCAAGCTCACCGCCCTGGTTGGCTCCAACGGCGCGGGCAAGACGACCATGCTGCGCACGGTATGCGGCCTGCTGAAGGCATGGCAGGGTCGCGTCACCTTCGACGGGCAGGATATCACGCGCATCCCCGCCCACGCCCGCGCCTCGGCGGGCATGACCCTGGTCCCCGAGGGCCGCCAACTCTTCACCGACATGACCGTCCACGAGAATCTGGAGATGGGGGCGTTCACGAAGCGCTCCCAAGTCCACATGCGGCGGAACCTGGAGCGCGTCTACGACATGTTCCCGCGCCTCAACGAGCGCCGCTGGCAGAAGTCCGGCACCCTCAGCGGCGGCGAGCAGCAGATGCTGGCCGTAGCGCGCGGGCTGATGGCCGAGCCGCGCGTGCTGATGCTGGACGAGCTGTCCCTGGGCCTGTCACCGCGCCTGTCGCTGGACCTGTTTGCGTCGCTACAGCGGTTGAAGCAGGAAGGCGTGACGATGCTGCTGGTCGAGCAGAACGTAGCGATGGCAATGGCCGTCAGCGACTACGCCTACGTCTTCGCCGAGGGCAAGGTGCAGTTCGAGGGCCCCGCCCGCGAACTGGCCAAGACGCCAGAGATTCGGGCGGCGTACCTGGGCGTGTGACCGACGACCGACAACCGACGACCGACCACCCTTCGTTGTCCGCGTAAGGGCAGGCCCCCCGTGGCTGCCCGCTGGGCCATGCCACCGAATGGAATTCGGCGGCAAATACGGGAAGCCCCCTCGAAGCGGGCTGGCGATGGTGATGCGAGCTGCCGTCGCCCCGCCTGCCCCCGGCAGCCTGCCTCGGCAGGCTTGGCGTATCAGCCCCCGACTTCGAGTCGGGGCTTCTTTGGGTCAGGGGCGGCGGGGCGATGACCGTCTCGTATCCGTCGGCTCTCGTGTTTTGCGTTACCCCCACTGGGCGCTATACTCGCCCCTAAGTGCGAACAACTGAGCCTGGGGAGGGATGCGGTGAGACTCCTGATTCTCGGCGGCACAATCTTCCTGGGGCGGCATCTGGTGGCGGCCGCGCTGGCGCGCGGACACGCGGTGACGCTGGTCAACCGCGGTCAGCACAACCCGGACCTGTTCCCCGACGTGGACAAGCTGCGCGGCGACCGCACGGTGAGCCTGGCCGCGCTGGCCGGCCGCCAGTGGGACGCCGTCATCGACACCAGCGGCTACGTGCCGCGCGTCGTGCGCCTGGCCGCCGCGACGCTGGCCGACCGCGTCGCCCACTACACCTTCATCTCGTCCCTATCGGTGTACGCCGATCCGAGCCGCCCCGGCGTGGACGAGACATCGCCCGTGGGCCGCATCGACGACCCGACCACGGAGGAGATAACGGGCGAGAGCTACGGCCCCCTCAAGGCGCTGTGCGAGCAGGCCGCCGAGGCGGCGCTGCCCGGCCGCACGCTGGTCATCCGCCCCGGCCTCATCGTCGGCCCCTACGACCCCACCGACCGCTTCACCTATTGGCCGCGCCGCGTCGCCCAGGGCGGCGAGGTGCTCGCGCCGGGCCGCCCCGGCTACGAGACACAGATCATCGACGCCCGCGACCTGGCCGCGTGGACGCTGGACATGGTCGAGGCGCGGCGGGTGGGCGTCTACAACGCGACGGGGCCGGCCACGCCGCTCACCCTCGGCGAGGCGCTGGCTACATCGCGGGCCGTCAGCGGCAGCGACGCCACCGTCACCTGGGTGGATGAGGCATTTCTGTTGGAGCAGGGCGCGCAACCCTGGACCGAACTGCCGCTGTGGGTGCCGGAGTCGGACCCGGCGATGGCGGGTTTCAACAAGTTCAGCATCGACCGCGCCCTGGCCGCCGGGCTGACCTTCCGCCCGCTGACCGATACGGTGTCCGACACCCTCGCCTGGGACGCGACGCGCGACCCCGCCACCCCGCCCCGCGCGGGCCTGACCCGCGAGCGCGAGGCGGAGATGCTCAAGGCGTGGCACACTCAGCGGGGTGAGCGTGAGGTGTGAGACCGACGAAGGTCTGGCGCTCGGTTGAAGCGCCTGGGGCGCTACGGGAACGCAGGCGCGCTTAGCCTGGCTTCTGCGTGCCTTTCCATGTGTGTGACAGGGGCAGGATACTGGGTTCATTCCACAGAAGGTGACACTGGCCGACGTCGACAGCCTCACTTCCCGACGGGTTTCACGTATGGTACAATTGGTCTAGACGATCACCCTGAGAACCGCTTGTGCCTGCCGATCCTGCCCAGCGCGCGGCTGAGCTGCGCCGCCAACTTGCCTATCACGCCTACCGCTACCACGTCCTCGACGCGCCGGTCATCAGCGACGCCGCCTACGACTCCCTGT
>JAHCIE010000451.1 GCA_026129385.1 Anaerolineae bacterium | reverse complement strand
TCTTCTCGCCCAGCACCTGCTGCGACAGGTCGGGGTTGGTGATGTTGTAGATGCCCGCCGAGCCGCAGCAGCGGTCGGAGTCGCGCATCTCCACCAGTTCCAGGCCGGGGATGGCGCGCAGCAACTCGCGCGGCTGGGCGCGGACGCCCTGGCCGTGGGCCAGGTGGCAGGCGTCCTGATACGTGACGCGCTTTTGAACCCGGCCCGTCGGCGGCCGCAGGCCCAACTGGCTCAGGAACTCCGACACGTCCTTGACCTTGGCGGCGAACTGTTCGGCCCGTTCGGCCCACTTGGCGTCGTGCGCCAGGAGTTCGTCATACTCCTTGATTGCCAGGCCGCAGCCCGCCGCGTTGATAATGATGGCGTCCACGTCTAGCGCCTCGAAGGCCGCGATGTTGCGCCGCGCCTGGACCTTGCCCTGGTCGCGCTCGCCGGCGTGGATCGCTAGCGCGCCGCAGCAGATCTGGGCGCTCGGTACGATGACCTCGACGCCGTTGTGCTGGAGGACGCGCACCGTCGCCGCCTGGGTCGGGCCGTAGGCCAGCGGCATGATGCAGCCGTTGAACAGGGCCACTTTGGCCCGCTTCTCGCCCCTGGCCGGGTAAACCTGGCCGCTGGCGGCGAAAAACTGAAGGGGAAGCGAGGGAAGCAGTTCTTCGCGCTGGTCCAACTGCCCTGGCAGGAGCTTGAGCAGCCCTGTCCGCCGCACCAGCGTCTGCGCGCCACTGCGCTGATAGAGCCGCGTCAACTCGCCCACCAGGCGCAGCCGGCCGGGGTGAGGCAGCAATTCCTGGAACACCAGCCGGCGCAGCGCCTTCTGCCAGGCGGGACGCTGGGCCGCGTTGACGGCCTCGACCTGGGCGCGGGCCGCTTCGACCAGGCTGCCGAAGCGCACCGTGGCCGGGCAGGCCGTCTCGCAGGCGCGGCAGGCCAGGCAGACGTACATGTGGTCGGCGAAGTCCAGCGTGACCTCGCCCCGGCCCTCGTGAACGCCGCGCATCTGGTAGAGGCGGCCGCGCGGGGAATCAGCCTCGATCCCCAGCACGCGATACGTCGGGCATTGGTTCAGGCACATGCCGCAGTGGGTACAGCGGAGAATCTCCTCGTACAGCGGCGCTTCCTCGGCCGGGTAGCCGCGCCCCGTGGCCGCTTCCTTGCGCCACAGGCTCGGCCGCTCGGTCGCATCCACGAACTCAATCGGCGCGGACATCGAGGACTCCTGCTAGCTCAGCCAGTAGACTGCCTAGCAGTTTAGCATCCTCGCCCACTTTCGTCAAGACGGATAGAGGGTTACTGGTCTGTCAGCGCGACTGGCGCCACCGCCCGCGCCGGCTCGCCACCAGCGCGGCGAGTGCCATGACGCCGAGCGCGGCCAGCCAGGGCAGGGTAGGCGTCGCGGAGGTTAGCGGGGTGACGGTGGCGGGCCCCTGAGCGAGCGCCAGCGGCTGGGTCTGGGGCAGGCTGACCGTGAGGGTATCCAGCAGGCGTCCCATCACCGCATCGCCGGCGGTGGAGGCGGCGAACCAGCGGCCCTCGTTGTGGCCGGGGCCGTAGCCCAGCGCCTTGAGGTAGTAGACCGCGCCGCGCCCGCCTTGCGGGTGGGGGTGATAGCGCAGTCGGTCGAACGCCTCGTACTGGCCGTCGCGGCCCTTGTAATAGCGCACCATCTCGAAGCCCGGCGCCGCCTGGGCGGCCGGGTCGGCCGGCGTGGTGAAGTCCATGAACGCCTCCGGCGATAGCCCGATCAGCTTCTCGGCCCCCACGACTTCGACTTCGCCGTCGAGACCCGGCCCACTCAGCAGCAGCTTATCCGGGGGCGCTTCTGGCCAGGCCAGGGCTAGGGCGCACGTCACGGTCAGCAGGGCCACGACGAGTAGCAGCACACGCTTGAGCATCTCCTTCTCCTTTCCTGCGTGCCACGCTGGTTATCTCTACTCAGTCTACAACCCGCAGAGCGGCCAGGTTCCCTGCCCCATCAGATTTGACCCCTCACAGTGGTGGGACTACGCTTAGACCCGCACCCTATTCTAAAATTCAGCAGGAGAATGGACGATGCTCAATCCCTCTGCCGCGCCGTTGCGGGTCGCCGTCGCGGGGGGCGGCTTTATTACCGCCCGCCGCCATATCCCCGCCATCCAACGCCACCCGGAAACAAGTCTGGCCGCCCTGGTCGAGGTCAACGCCGAACGCGGCCGCGCCCTGGCCGCCCAGTTTGGCATTCCGGCCCTGTTCACCGACTATGACCAGATGCTGCGCGAGGTCCAGCCCGACCTGGTCATCATCGCCACGCCCAATGCCTTCCACGCGCCCATGTCCATCGCCGCGCTCGAGGCGGGCGCGCACGTCCTATGCGAGAAGCCGATGGCGCTGAGCGTGACCGACGGCCGGGCCATGCTCGACGCCGCCCACCGCGCCGGCCGCGTGTTGACCATTGGCCTGCATAACCGCTTCCGACCTGAGATGGAGACGATGAAGCAGGTCATTGACGAGGGCCAACTGGGCCGCGTCTACTACGCCAAGGCGTCTATGCTGCGCCGGCGCGGCATTCCCGGCTTCGGCTCCTGGTTCACCAACCGCGACCTGGCGGGCGGCGGCGCGTTGATGGACATTGGCGTACACATGGTGGACCTGGCGCTGTGGATGATGGGCAACCCGAGCCCCGTCTCGGTGACCGGGGTGACGTATAGCGAGTTCGGCTCGCGCCGCCGCGCCCTGGGCACGTGGGGCAGCGACGCGCCTACCGCCGACGCCGTCATCCCAGAGAATGCTCGCTTCGACGTAGACGACCTGGCGGCGGGTATCGTGCGCTTCGCCAACGGCGCGACACTGATGGTGGATGTGTCCTGGGCGGGCTACAGCGCGGCCGAGGAACGCTTGCAGGTGCTGGGGAGCGAGGCCGGCGCCGATGTATTTGTCATGGAGCGCATGGCAGCCACTCAGACGCCGTTGAAGATTTATCATGACATGGCTGGCCGGCCGACGGAAACGTACCCGGTCATCCCGCCGTCGCTGCCCGAAGACAACCCCCACGCCCTTCAGTTCAATTCCCTGCTCCGCCACCTGCGCCACGGCGGGCCGCTGCGGGTGCTGGCGGAGCAGGCGCTGGACGTGACGGCCATCCTGATGGCCCTCCAGGAGTCGGCCACGACCGGGCGGTCGGTGGAGGTGGCGTCGCTGGGGTAGGGGGGCCGTAATCCGTAGCAGTAACCCTCCGTGGTTGCCCTCTTGGGCAGGCGCTGGGCGACCAGGGCAGGCACGGGGGGGCCAGGGCAGG
>JAHCIE010000450.1 GCA_026129385.1 Anaerolineae bacterium | reverse complement strand
AAGGCGCGGCTCGGCCCGACCCAGGCTGGTGAACTGTACATTGGTGCGCAGCACACGATACGCCTCGGCGTTCATCGAGCGGGGCGTGTTGACCGCCACCAGGGTGTCGGCCGGCGTCTTGATGTCAGACAGGCGCGTGATCATGCCCAGGGTGGGCAGCTTCGTCAGGCGCTGCACGTCGTCCGACGACTTCACGGTGTCATCGAGGAACTCGAGCAAGATGGCGGCTGCCACGGCCAACAGGCCGCCAATCAGGGCTGCCAGCATCACGTTGTAGCGGATATTGGGGCTGAAGGGCGCGTCCGGAACGACAGCGGTGTCGACGACCGTCAGGTAGTTGGTCTGGTTACCCTTGAAGAAGTTGAGCAGGTTCGCGTAGTTCGCCTGCCAGTTCATGACGTTCTGCTGCTGGGCCCCGATCTGGGTTTGCAGGTCCTGAATCGACCGGGCGCTGGTTTCCAGTGTCAGACGCTTATCGAGGGTCTCGATTTGTCGCTTTGCCGTCTCGATCTTGGCCTTCAGGTCGTTGATCTGCTGATTGACGAAGTCGCGCTGCTGGGCCTGCTCGCGGTCGGACGTCGTTGGACTCTGGAGGATGAGCTGGTGAGCGATCTCGTCGGCAATGGCGGCGGCGCGCTCAGGGTCCGTATCAGCCACGCTGATCTGCATCAGCTGCGTCTGGGGTAGGACCCAGGCATTCACCTGCCCGGCGAGGGCCGACCAGGGCATCGTCAGGCCCAACGAGTCGGCCGTGGCTTGCAGGATCGGCTGGCGGCGCGCCAGCTGGACGTAGGTCTGCGCCAACTGCTGACTGGTGTAGAAGTCGTTGGCGGTCGGGTCGGCGGCCTGCATGAATCGCCCAACCATCATCGTGGTGTTGGCGAGATACAGCCTCGGCAAGCGGTTGGTGGTCCAGTAGCTAACCCCCGCTGCGAGCAAGGTCGCCACGAGTATCAGCCACCACCATTTGAGCAGCGCCATCAGGTAATGCTTGAGTTCCATGCGCAATCCCCCAATCCCGTCGGTCTCAGTAGGCCCCCCGGCCACCAAGAACGACAGGTATCGTCTGCCAGATGATGTGCAGGTCGAGCCAGATGCTATAGTTCCGAATGTAGTACATATCCAGGCGTACCCGGTCGGTGTAGCCGAGGTCGGAGCGGCCCGACACTTGCCATAGCCCCGTCAGGCCGGGGCGGACCGTCAGCAAGTTCATGTCCAGCTGTTGATACTGGTCCAGCTCTGGCGCGGTAATCATGCGTGGCCCCACCAGACTCATGTCACGTTTCAGCACATTGAACAACTGCGGCAGCTCGTCCAGGCTATACTTACGGAGGAACCTGCCACTTGGCGTGATGCGCGGATCGTTCTTGAGCTTGTGAGTGCGCGCCAGCTCTTCCTGCAGCTCTGGGTGAGCTGCCAGCACAGCATCGCCATCCATTACCATCGTGCGAAACTTCAGCGCGTCGAACTGTCGCCCGTTGAGGCCCATCACCCGACGCCGGTGGAAGACCGGCCCCGGCGAGTCGAGCTTGATGCGAGCCGCGATCACCAGCATCACTGGCCACAGGACCGCCAGGGCGGCCAGCGTCAGCGCGTAGTCCAGGCTGGTCTTGAGCGCCATCTCCAGCCCGGCCAGGCGGCTGCGGTGGATGCCAATCAAGGGCACGTAGGCCATCTCGTGTACATCCAGAGGCGACGAGATCATCTCGAACAAGCCCGATGACAGGTGGAGCTTGATGGCAGGGTCGTGGCCATAGCGCCGGAAGACGTCGGCAACCATGTCGCGGGGCAAGGCGCTGGCTGCCAATAGGATGTTCTCCACCCCGTACTCGCAAACTCTCTCGTCCAGAGACGCTACTGGTCCTAGCACGTACAGGTTGCCGGCCACCCGCGTTCCGACCCGGGTATGGTCGTCCAGGAAGCCCAGCACGACCAGCCCCGACGTAGGCCAGGTCAGCAACTGCTGGGCGACGAGGCGGCCTTCCTCGTTCGCGCCCACGACCAGGACGGGCGAGACAAGGTAGCCACGGCGTCGCGCCGCGTATCCCAGCCGCCTTACCACGAAGCGACCGCCGGCGACCAGCAGGAAGACCAGAATCCAGGTCAGGCCGACCCAGCCGCGCGCTACCACGAAGTCCTCGACCAGGAATTGAACGATGGCGATGGTGATCGCCCCGATCAGCGAGGCCTGGAAAATGGCGGAGTACTCCCGCGTGCCGCCGAGGAGGATATCCCAGTCGTATAGGCGCATGATCCAGAACAGGCCTAGCCACACGATGGTCATGATGGCGGCGAGGCGCACATAGTAGTCAGGCTGCGGGATGACTTCCCCGCGAAACAGGCCGAACCCACCGTGAAAGCGAATCAGGTAGGCTACGGCGAAGGCTGCCAGGAGCATCGCAATATCGACGGCTACGAGGGCTGTCACAAACAGGCGACGCTGTGAGGCACGCGACAGGCGCTGCGTGCCGCGATGCAGCTTGCGCGCGATGGCGATCTCGATCGCCGGATGCATGGGGGATAGAGGGGTTTCCACGTCGCCTCCTCGAGTCAGAGCTGCGGCGTATCAGCAGGCGAGGCGGCGCGGCCGAGCCACGCGCTGCGAGACAGGCGCGCCAGCAGGTCGACCAGAGCATAGCCGGCAAACACGAGAAGCACGGCATCCACGGGGAGCCGGTAGCGAATCAGCGCCCAGGACAGGAGATGAATGAGCGTATACACGGCGGCGAACAGCATCAGCAGCGTGATCGTCGGCCAGCCGCCGACGTTGGCCAGACTGCGCCGCCGATGGAATGCCAACGCCAGCCCGTACAGCATGAACGGTAGTAGCGCCGCGAAGGACAGGGTTCGGGATAGGTTGCTCAAGGCCCCAGAGTCGGCCGCCGGCCAAAACTTGAAGTACTCCGGGATGCGGCTGAGGGACAGAAGCGCGTAGCGGCCGGGGTCAGCCTGGATGAAGCCCATGCCCACCCGCATCAACGCCTGATCGAGAGCGGCCTCGTCCAGCGGGCGCAGCTCAGCCGGAATCAAGTCCTGATACGTAGGCCCATTCGCCGGTAGAATTCCCACGAAGTGCGTACCATAGATGGGGTGATTACCCCAGAAGAAGGCATAGCCCGCGTTGGTGTTGAGGAGGACGAAGCGTCCAAAGGCGCGGTACTTGCGCGCCGTCCAGGGCGCGATCATGGCGGCAATGATGAGGACCGCCAGCGCGGGGCCGAGGTACGTCGATAGGCGGCGGGCGTGGGTCCAGCCCGCGCCCGATGCCCGCGCCTGCGCCCAAA
>JAHCIE010000045.1 GCA_026129385.1 Anaerolineae bacterium | reverse complement strand
TCGGTGCGCCGGCCGGTCCCTCGGAGGGAAATCCCTCCGCCGTTGAATCAGCGCGATTGGCGCCGCTGGGATAGACGACCTGGGCCTGCTGCTGGGGCGCTTGAGCCGGCAGCTGCACCATACCGTCCTTGCCGGGCTGAACCTGAATAACGTTACCCTGGGGTAAACTACCCGGCGGCAGGATGTTGGCCGCCCCCGACTGCACGGGGGCCGCGCCCGCCTGCGGTGCGACGCCTTCCCCCGATGTCTGCTCCCAGGCTCGGCTGAACGCAAGGGCGAAGGCGCAGGCGATCAGGATCAGAATTACAATCGCCAGGGCATGAATAGGCTTAACGGTGATATCGCGGACATGCGCATCCTCTGAGTGGTGCTCAGAGGCAGTCTGCTTGTGGCCGGGGCGAGATTTTTTCGACATGAGGGGCCTTCATTTGCGCGCGACGACGTCCGCCACCATCCGCTCGACCTGCGACACGTCGAGGAAAGCGCCGCGCCGCACCTGGCGTAGCATCCCATCCGCATCGACCAGCCAGGTGGTGGGGTAGCCCGTCACGCGATACTGGCGGGCGATATTGGTATCGGTGTCCAGAACACTGGGAAAGGACAAATTGTTGCTCTTGAGGTACTGGGCAACACGATCCCCAGTCTCACCCTGATTAACGCCCAAGACCACCAGACCCTGGTCTTGATACTTGCGATGGATCTGCTCGAGGGCTGGCATCTCGATGGCGCACGGCCCGCACCACGTCGCCCAGAAGTTGAGCAGTACAGGGTGGCCCTTGAAGTCGGACAGTTGCATCGTCTGGCCGTCGGGCGTCAACAAGGCGAAATCTGGCGCAGGCTGCCCGACCGCCAGTCCTGCTACCGGCGCACTTGCCGCGACAGATTGAGGCGCAGCGACAACCGCCGCCGTGGCCGCCTGGCGCGGCAGTTCCACAACATCCGAGTCGGAACCCGTTATCCACTTACCGAGAGTGAAGCCCAGCAGCAGCACCCCCAGGATAGCGGCCACCGTCACGATGCCCCATACCAGGCTGTGACTGCGCAATACGCCGGGGTCTGCCACGCGGGTTGTTGTTGTATCGGGAATCATAGGCCCTGTTCCGTCCGTCTGGGGGCAACATAAAGCCGTCGCACAAGCGGCGGCTTTGCACTGTCTCTAACGCCGGTCGGACGCGCAAGATACGGCCTATGCCTTCTTTCCCACCTTAAACGTGGCCTGCGTCGGCACGTACTCACTGGTGAACTTCTCGCGGGCAACCTGCTGCCCACCCTGCTTGATGACCCGGTAGTAATCGATGTCCATGCCTTCGCGCGGCCACTCCACCTGCTTCGTTTGCCCGGCCGCCAACGTGGGATCGTCCTGGTACACCGGCGGGCCGGGCGACTTGCGATTCTTCACCGTCGGCCCCTCAAGCGCCACCTCGCGCTGCGGTTTCGTTCCATACAGGCGCACCGTCAGACTCGAGTTGGCCGGATTGATCGAAGTCTGCATCAGCAAAGGCGCACCCGTATCGTTCTTGAACTTGAGATCCACTGCCGGTTGAAAGATGGTCGCCTCCAGGCCTAACGGCTTGTTGCCCTGCTCGTAGTAACTGACGCGGTAGGCATGGGCGAACCGCTCAGCGATGGGCAGACCGGCCCAGAACGCCGCACGAAACACCGTCGTCGAGACCTGGCACACGCCACCGCCCGCGCCACGCTGAGTCTGGTTATCCACGATGATGAGCGTCTCATCATAGCCAGTCTTGCTGCTAATCTCACCAACCGTGTCGTTGAAGGAGAACGTCGCGCCGGCCGGGATCACAACCCCATCGAATTTGCTCGCCGCCAGTTGAATGTTCCGCACACGCCCCGGCTCCGACCCCGCAAAGTAGCTCGTCTCCTCCCATACCAGCTCCTGGATGCCCAACTGATCAACGCGCGACGTATCAACGCCAGGGGGCACGCGCCGCACCACGGCATCCACCCGTCGCTCGGCCAACGGCGGCGTTGCCTGGCGCACGCTCGCCTGGGCAGTCTCCAGGATGCGCGCCGTCGAGGCGAGGACATCCAGACTCAATCCCTCCTGGCTCGCCTGGGTCGCCACTGGCCGCCTGGCGGCTGCATCCCAGCGCAGGCGGCCGTCCCTGGCCGGCCGGTCAATATCGGGACTGAGTCGCGCGACCCACGCCTGAACCCGGTTCCGGTCCAGGGTCGTCGTCAGACGACCGGCCTCGTCCACACTATAGACGAGCATGGCCTGCAAGTCGGCCGGCTTGAGGGTCCACGCACGGTCCCCATAGACAAGGCTGATGGGCGCGCCCGCCAGCCGTAACGCCTGTTGCGCAGCCTCGTTAGAGTCGCTGATCTGAGGCGCCGCGTCGGTCATGGGCAAGTCAATGCTCGCGGTAGCGCCTGCGCGGAGCGTAGCCTGGAGCCGGGTAACCAACGCGGGCACATCGAGACGCTGGCCGACCTGCGCAGGCACCGCATACGTCGTCGTGCCCGAGGTCGCCACGGACGCATTCGTCGGAGCTACCGCCGTATCGTTGGCCAGGCGATTCAGATACGCATTGAACGGGGCAGGGTCCACGGCGATGACAGGAGCCAGGATAGCAGGGGCCAGGGGTAGGGCCAGGGCGCGCAGCATCCCCAGCGGGTTCTCGCGCCCCACACGGTAGGCGGCCTCGGCGGTCGCCTCCACGTCCAGGCGCGCGCCCAGACTCTCGTAGGTAGGCGCCCAGATGCGACCGCTCCCGCGCAAGGTGATGGGAAGGCCCGCATACGAGGGGGCTGCCTGGCGACGGAGCAGGTCTACCGCCTGGGAGCGCGTCAGGCCCCCCAGGTCATAACCGGCGCTATGGACGCCCAGGTAGACCCGCTCGCGGTAGAGCAGCCAGTAAGCCAACAGGCCGACGACCGCGAGAGCCGCCACGACAAGAGTCAAACGCTTCATAGACGGAATTGTAGGGAGCAACGCCGAGCAGGTCAAGCGGTTGGCGTAAGGCCGCGTAAGGCTTCTTCCCAACCGTCACCAATGGTTAGCGTTGACTTACGTTGGTCAATATGCTAGAATGGATACCGGGGGTAGGGCGATAGCCAGCATGGACCGCTGCGTGCGATTCCCTCCAATGCGCTTCCATCCATCCAATCGCACCCTGTACCAGGTATGGCTCATGCAGCCCGCGCCACAGCTCACGCCAGCCGTGCGGCCCACGCCGCAACTCGTCCTGACTCGCGAACTCCTTACCCTCGCCGCAGACGATCTCGCTGCCCGCATCGAAGCGGAGATGGCGGATAATCCGGCGCTAGATTGGATTGAGGAGCCATCGGGTGAGCGACGCTCCACCACTCCCTCAGCCTCGATGGCGTCGCACGCCGAGACCATCGACTACGACTTCCGTGCGCCACGCAGCCTGGCGGACTACCTGACCGAGCAAGTCCGTGTCCATCCCAGCCTGCGCCACTTCTCAGTCGCCGTGGAAATCATCGGTAGCCTCGACCACCGGGGCTGGCTGGCCGAGAGTATCGCGGTCCTTGCCGAGCGTCTCGGCGTCGCCGAGGAGATTGTGTCGGACACATTGGCTGTGGTTCAGTCGCTCGATCCGCCCGGAACCGGCGCGCGCGACGCCCGCGAGGCGCTGCTGATCCAGCTTGACCAGCTAGACGGCGAGCAGGCTGCCCGCCGGACGCTGGCCCGGCGCCTCATCGCGGACCACTGGACCGACTTCAGTCACCAGGCCTGGGCGCGCCTTGCCCGCGCCCTCAAGTCGCCGGAGTCCGACATACGCGACGCGGCAGCGTTCATCCGCGACAACCTCGCGCCCTACCCGGCCCACACGTTCTGGGGCGAAGAAAACGCTGACCCAGTCCTGACCCCGGATGTGATTCTCTACCTGGATCCGCGCGACCCGGAGGGGCCATTCAAGGTGACCATCGTTGAGGCGACGCGCTACAAGCTCCACGTCCCACGCCCCATCGCCAGCGCCGCAACCCACGCGCCGCAGGTAGACGAGTACGTGACCCGCGCTCGCCTGTTCATCGCTAGTCTTCACCAACGCTGGCGGACCATCGCCCACATCGCCTTGGGTCTGGCCGACGCCCAACGCAGCTTCGTGCTAGACGGGCCGCGCCACCTCAAGCCCCTCAGCCAGGTCCAACTGGCCGCCGAGTTGGACATTCACGAGTCGACCATCAGCCGTACCATCCGGGGCAAATTCGCCCAGCTGCCGGACGGGCGGATCGTGCCACTGTCGGCCTTCTTCGCCTCGGACGGATCGGCAAAGGAGGCGCTGCGCACCCTGATTGCTGGGGAACAGACACCCCTCACTGACCAGGAGCTGTGCGAGGCCCTGTCCAGGCAGGGCCATCACCTTTCCCGCCGCACCATCGCCAAGTATCGCGACGACCTGGGTATTGCCGCCGCCCATCGCCGCGCCCGAACTGCCCGCTCATGCTGAAACGGCTACTTCTTGCGCTCCTGATCGTTGCCGCGCTCCTGCCTGCCACCGCCCACGCCCAGTCGCCAACGCCAACGACGCCCTTGGGTTTCAGCCCACTTGGCGCGCTCACGGCCGACGCAAGCCTGTACCCCAGCGCCGCACGCTCGGCCGCGCCGCGCGTACTCCCTCAAGGGACAGCGATCCTCAACCTGCTGGCCCGCACCGAAGACGGCTGGCTATGGGTCCTGACAGGCGAAGGCATGGGCTGGCTGGCCCCCGACGCCCCCATGGCCATCGCGGGGCCAGTTCCCGTCGTGCCTCTCTTTATCCCGGAGCGTCCCGCCTCGGGCCTCTCCTCGATCGCCCCTGTGCCGACCCCAACCCTTGAACCCGAACCGGCCCTCGTCAGCGGCCCCTCCCGCGCCGTAGAGGGAACTGGGGCGCTGGTGGTCGAGCCACCTGGCGGGCCGTTCGGGCGTTACACGTGGCCCGCCCTCTTGCTAGGCCTGGGCGTGCTGACCCTGGGCCTCGCCGTCGGCGCTACCACTGCCTACTGGCGGCGCCAGATGCACGCCGAGGCAACCCAGCGCGCCAGTGTCGAGGCTCAGCTGCGCGAGGTCATCCAGTACTCTGACGATGCAGTCCTGATGACCGACACCGAGGGCCGTGTCGTGGAAGCGACCGCACCAGCCGTCAGCCTCCTTAGTCAGCCTGCCGTCGCCGGCCAATCCCTGGCCGCGCTGTTCGACATCGACCCCGGCCCTCTCATCGAGGACGCCCTGATCATGGGCTATGCCCACCGCGAGGGCGTCGGTCTCAAAGACAACTCTCGCCGCCTCATCAACATCGAGGCGCGCACCGTCAACCGCCAGGGCAGGCTCTACGCACGGCTCCTCCTGCGCGAAGTGAGCGCGACGTCCGCCGAGGAGGAGGAGCTTGCCCGCCGCCGCGAGTTGGCCCTGTACGATATCGCCACGACCATCAGTCGTTCGCTGGAGCGCGACAAGGTTCTGGAGATCGCCCTCGACCGCCTCATGCGCCTGTCGGGGGCCGATGCCGGTGCGATCTTTATCCGCAACGGCTATGCCCGACTGTGGGCCGCGCAAGGCTTCAGTGACGACTTCTGTGCCCGCATCGACGCTGTTACGCCCGATACGGGCCTGCTCGGTCAGGTGCTGCACAGCGCCACGCCCTGGCTCATGCCTAGCCTGCCCTACTCACCAGACAGCCTGGCCCAGGCCCTCACCGGCGAGGGCGTCGCCAGTCTGGCGGTCGTGCCTCTCCTCGCCCACGGCGAGGAGGCGGGGGTGATTCTGCTCGGGGCGCGCCGCGCCCAGGCATTCTCTTCGCGCGACGTCCCCCTCTTCGAGGTTATCGGCGCTCATATCGGCGTCGCCGTCGAGAACGCCCGCCTCTTCCGCGAGTTGGGAGACACGGTCGGCAGCCTGGAGCAGGTCAAGCGCTTCAGCGAGAGCGTCTTCCAAAACATGACCAACGGCATCATCACGCTGGACGGGTTGGGCTGCGTGACCTCCCTCAACCACGCCGCCGAGCAGATGCTCAAGCTCAACATGGACGACACCGTCGGCCAGACGCTGGAAGCGGTGCTTCAAGCGCCTGGCAGCCTGTCCGACATGATGCAGCACGTCCTGCGCCTCGGCACGACCTTCGCCGGCCACGAGTTGGTTGTGACCCGCGCCGACGGCCAGAGTATCCCCTTGCGTCTCAGTATCGCTCCCCTACGCAATGACAAGAACGCCATCGTCGGCGCTGTGGTCGTCTTCGACGATCTGACCGAGCAGCGCACCATCGAGGAAGAACGCCAGCGGCTGGACCGCCTCGCCCTGTTGGGCGAAATGACGGCCGTGCTTGCCCACGAGTTGCGCAACCCCCTGGCCAGCATATCCAGCGGCATCCAATACCTGGCCCAACAAACGCCCCCCGACCAGCCGAACTACGAGGCCCTGGCCCTCGTCCTCAAGGAAAGCACGCGCCTCAACCAGTTGCTCGAAGACATCCTGGAAATGTCCCGTACCCCGCGCCTGCAACTCGGCTTGAACTCCATCACCGACATGCTGGATGATATTCTGGCACGCTGGTACGCCACTGCCGCCCTGCACCAGATCCGGCTAGTCAAGGACTACGACCCCGCGACGCCCATCGTCCGCTGCGACCCGCTGCGCGTCGAACAGGCCATGTCCAACCTCATCATCAACGCCATCCAGGCGATGCCCGGCGGCGGCGTCCTCACCGTGCGTACCCGCCTGGAATCCGACCCCGACTCGGGCCTGGCTTTCCTGGCGGTCGATATTGGCGATACCGGGCCTGGCGTCCCGCCCGCGATCCTGAGCAAGCTCTTTACACCGTTCTTCACCACCAAAGGCAATGGGACCGGCCTGGGGTTGACCATTACCCAGCGGGTCATCAACGAGCATGGGGGCCGCGTGACCGTCGACAGCGTCGAAGGTCACGGCGCGGTCTTCTTACGGTTCGACTGCTCGCTACGCTCCTGGCCAACGAGGGGGAGATGCGATCGTGCCCGCCTCCATCCTGATCCTTGACGATGAGAGCACTCTCCGCACTTTTCTAACCCGCACCCTCCACGACCAGGGCTATGAGACGCTGCCCGCAGCGACCGTCGCCGACGCCCTCGATCTTGTCCACACGCGGCACATCGACTGCGCCCTGCTCGACCAGAATCTCCCCGATGGCCGTGGGCTGGACGTGCTGCGCGCGCTCAAGAAGGTGGACGCCGATCTGCCGGTCATTGTCATGACCGGCTACGGCTCGCTAGACGGCGTTAAGGCCGCCATCCGCCAGGGCGCATACGACTACCTGACCAAGCCGGTCGACCTGACGGAGTTGAAGCGTCTCCTCGGCCAGGCCCTGGAGACGGTTGGCCTGCGCCGCGAGATTCGCCGCCTGCGCGCCGACCAACTTCAGCAGGCCAGTGACGTGGTCATCGGTCGCAGCTCTGCCATGCATGAGATCACGCACCTGATTCAGCGGGTCGCCGCCAGCCCGGTGAGCGTCCTGATTCAGGGCGAGAGCGGCACGGGGAAGGAGATTGTCGCGCGCCTGATCTATCACAACAGCCAGCGCGCCGCCCAGTCGTTCATCGCCATCAACTGCGCCGCGATTCCGGAGCACCTCCTGGAAAGCGAATTGTTCGGCTACGAGGCCGGCGCGTTTACGGGGGCGAAACGCCAGAAGAAGGGCATCATCGAACTGGCCGACCGAGGCACGTTGTTCCTCGACGAGATCGGCAGCATGAAGTTGGAAATGCAGGCCAAGCTACTGCGCGTCCTGGAGACCCGCGAACTACGCCGCCTTGGCGGCACCCAGGACACACGGGTTGACCTGCGTGTGATCGCCGCCACCAATCGCGACCTGCGCGCCGCCATCGAGACAGGCGAGTTCCGCGAGGACCTGTATTGGCGGCTCGCTGTCGTCGAGATCGACCTTCCTCCGCTGCGCGACCGGGTGGAGGATATCGACCTATTCGTCGCCAAGTTCGTTTCCGACTTTGCCCGCCTCTTCGCCAAGGATATCCGCGACGTGTCGCCCGAGGCGCTGGAAGCCCTGCGCAGTCATCGCTGGCCGGGCAACGTACGCGAATTGCGCAATGTACTCGAGCGCGCCGCTATCCTCTGCGAGGGGCCAGAGATCAGCCTGGAGCATTTACCTGCGGATCTGGTTGCCCACCACAAAGCCGCTCCCGCCACGCCCCGGCCGGGCGCTATACTCCCCCCCGGCGGAGTCGACCTGAAGCGCACCGTCGCCGACCTGGAGCATCAACTTATCACCCAAGCCATGGAGCAGGCGGGCGGCAATCAGACCCTGGCCGCCCAAATCCTGAGCATCTCACGGGATGAGTTGCGCTATCGGCTCCAGAAACGGCGCGGCGCTGAGCGCCAGGAAGCCTGATTCGGCCTGCGTCCCTCAAGGGGGCGCAGGCCTCTTCGTTCCCCTTACCGCGTTGGTTTCCCCAATGTAACCTGGCGACGCGGAAAATCCCCCAATCGGCGACCTGCTTCCCCTCGGCCCCGACAATGTCCCCAACCACCGGGCCGCCATGCGTGGCTTTTCCCTCGCTGGGCACGTTGCGTTAACCCCAGTCTCGCCCCTAAACCCCTTTCGTCTCCTCGATCGGCTGCCCGCCCGTAGCCGATTCGGGCTTCGCCGCGCGCCGGTCGCCATCCCTGGCAGCGCGCGTCAGCCCTCAGACCCTCGTCATGCCCCCAATTTCGGCAAATCAACGAATCCCATGCGCGAAAAGCGACGATTGGCAAGCGTCTTGCATACATCAGGCATAGTGAACGGGGGGGTTTGAGGGTTCACCCACATGGAGGTTCTGTGAGCGCGCGCATTCTGATCGTGGATGACGAAATCAGCCTCAGCCTACTCCTGCAGCGCTACCTGAGCGGCCTTTGCCCTGGTGGGCAAGTGGATACCGCTGACTCGGCCCAGGCGGCCCTGGAACACCTGGCGCGCGGTCGGTACGATGTGGTCATCGCCGACTACCTGCTGCCCGACGCCAACGGCTTCCAGGTTCTCCGCCAGGCGCAGACACAGCAGCCACCTGCCCAGGGCATCCTGATCACAGGCTGCCCCTCGCCAGCCCTCGAACAGGCCACGCTGATGCTTGGCGCGGCCTGGCTGGCCAAGCCCTTCGACCTGCGTGACCTCCAACAGCTCGTCCTTGACCGTCTGGAGCGAGCAAGCCACCCCAGACCCAGCGGCGACGTCGCCTTCGCCGCCGACTAACCCGTGGAGCACAGCACATGGTGACCAGCATCCAGCTTCTGATGGCCCCCGTCCTGCTCCTCGGTCTCGGCATCGCCGCGCTGCTAGGCGGCCTGTGGACGATTCTATCCCGCGAGTATCAGACCACACTCCGCAGCCTCGCCGCCCAATCCGCGCTGCTCAGTAACCGGGTGAGCGCTGACACCACGCTGACGCCGATTCTCGACTCCGTCTCACGGCTTGTCGAGGCGGTCAGCCAGCTGATTCGCACCGCTGTCGGCGTCGGGGTCTTTCTATGCCTGGTCGGTCTGTCCATGTGCTTCTTGGCCTTCTGGATAATCGCCCATCTCACCCCCTGGTCGTGACCAGGGTAAACTCCCGATCGGCCATCCGCCACTGAGCCTGAAAAGGAGACGGAATGTCGTCCCAACCCGTAAGCAGCTCTGCGCTGCTCCCGTCGCCCGTCACCCCTGACGCGCCCGCACGCCCGGCGCAACGCCCGGCTGTCTTCGCCGCCCACCTCGCCTTGCGCCCCACCGGGCCGGCGACGGTCATCGTCGCGCCTCCCGGCAGTGGCAAGTCCAGCCTGCTGCGTCACTGGGCCAGCGCCGAGCCTCGACGCCCCGTCATCTGGCTCGATCTCGCCACATCCCGACCCAGCCTGAGCGAGGCCGCCCGCCTGTCGGGGGCGCTTGTATGCATCGACCACCTGGAGCGCCTGCCCGCCGAGGGGCCAATTTACGACGAGGTCGCGACGGCGCTGGCCCGCGGCGGTGTTGTTATCGCCGCCTGTCGGCGCGTCGATTGGCCCCGCATCACGCCGCGCTTCAGCCACTTCAGCGTGCTGGAGATGCCTCTGTTCGCCCCCGACGCCGTGATCGACAGCCTGAGCTATCTACCTCTCCATCGGCGGGAGTGGGCCATCAGCCTGATGGCCCGCGACCCGGCTGTTGCCTCGCTGGCCCGCCGCCCCTTCGGCCTGGCCGCCCTGACGCGCGTCGTCGAAAAGGCGGCGGATGCCAGCGAGGTAAACCGCGCCAGAGTCACGGCCCAGGCCATCGAGACGCTGTACGGTGGCCCCTTGCCCTTGGAATGGGAGAACATCCTCGGCCACCTGGCGCTGCGGCGGCTGCTGGGCGATGGCTCCAGCGCCGACCTGGCTGATGCGGATACGGTAGCCGCCTTCCACACCGCCGGTATCCTCGCGGGGGGTGAGTTCACCGATCCCCTCCTCCCGTCCTACTGGACGGCACGTATCCTACTGGAACGCAACGCCACGCATCGCTTGTTCGCCGCCTGGGGGCCAACGAGCGCCGACATCTTCCTCCACGTATTCGACCTCAGCCCTGATCGGCGCGGTCTCCTCGGGCGGATGCTGGATACCGTCGGCGGGGCGGGTGTCGCCACAGCCGCCCGCTGCCTGGTAAGCGCGCCCGGCCTGGCGCGCAGCCTGGCCGCCGACATGGTCCGGCCCGACGTCGCGCTCGCTCTGGCGCACGCGCTGTCAGGGATCGACCCTGAAGCGGCGGCCTCGTTGCTCAAGGCCATCAACCCCGAGGCCGGCATGCTTCTGGCGGAGACGGACCTCCTCTCGGCAGCCATGCTCCAGGCCAATCGTGGCCTGGTCGAGTTGCGGCGCGGCGACCCTGATGCCGCCGTCACCCATTTTGACCGCGCCATGACAGGCCTGAACAGCCTCGCCAGCCGCGTCCACACCTGGACCGGTTGGGCCGAGATGGATCGCGGCTGCCCCTTGACCGCCGAGCGCGAGTTCCAACAGGCAATCGGCCTGGATCCGGCCGTCGAGGCGCGGCACGGGCTAGGCGTCGCCCTGGCCGCGCAGGGCGACACGGCATCACTGGCAACCCTTCAGCGTGCTGTCGACGAGATGACTCCCAATGACCCGCGCCGACCGGCCGTCCTGGCAGACCTGGCGCGAGCCTATGCGACGGCCGGCTGGCCCCAGGAGGCCTACGCAACTCTGGCACAGGCATGTGAGGCCCGCCCCTACACCCCCGACCTCCACCGTGAGGCGGCCGCGCTGGCCGCGACCCTCGGCGACAACCATGCAGCGCGCGCCCACCTGCGCCATGCTCTCGCACTCCAACCAGGTCGGTCCGATTGGCGCGCTGCGCTGGCGCGCTTGCTCGCCGACGCGGGTGGCTGGCAACAGGCCGCCGATGAATTGACGCGCGCCGCCCACGACGCGCCGGGCGAGCCAATGTATCGCGCCGAGCTGGGGCGCGCTTACCTGAGCCTCGGCCGCTGGGCGGACGCTACCCAGGCGCTCCGCGCGGCCATCGCCCTGGACAACAGCGTCGCCGAATGGCACGCTCTGTGCGCCGAGGGCCTGGCGCGGATGGGGGAGGGTGAGGCTAGTGACCCGACCCTCCGCGCCGCCAGCGAGCACCTGGCCGAGGCGATACGCCTGGCCCCCGATAACACCCTCTACCAGCGGCGACTGGCTGCGCTCCAACGCCGCACGGGCGATTCCGCCGCTGCCCGCGCCACCCTCATCGCGACCTTGAATCGCGCCCCAGACGATGCTGACCTGTACGCCGAGTTAGGCTTGACGTGCGAGGCCGACGGCGACCTCGACGCGGCGCTGGCCGCCTTCGAGCAGGCCATCCGCCTCGATCCCATTGCCAGCGCGGCCCGCTCCGGCGCCGCGCGCGCCCATGCTGCACGCGGCGAGTTCGCGGCGGCCGCCGATCTCCTGGCCGAGGCCGACCCCGACGAGACAACCCAGGCACAGCGGCTGTTGTATCAGGCCGAGATGGAAGCCGCCGACGGCGCAACTCAGCGCGCCCTGGCGCTGCTCGAGGACGCCGTTACCCTGGACCCCGGCGCCGCGCGCCTCCAGGCCCGCTACGGCGCGTTGGCTCTCAACAGTGGCCATATCGGCGCTGCCATCGCCGCCCTCGAACAGGCGGTCGCCCTGGACCCAACGCTGGTCGAGGCTCAACTCGATCTGGGCCGCGCCTACCTGCACGGGGAGGACGCCCTGGCCGCACTCGCGGCGCTGCGCCGCGCCATCACCCTGGAGAGTCACAAGCCTGGCTCGCGTGGGGCGTTGGCCGCCACCACGACCGATACCGGCGGCAACGCCTCTCGCGGCGACGACATCCTGCTGCTCGCTACGGCGTATAGCCTGCTGGCCGAGGCAGCGGCGCGACTGGGTCGGGTCAACGAGGCCGAAGCAGCCACCTCACGCGCTTTGGCTCTCGCACCCACTGCCGCCCAGACCTTCGTGGCTCAAGCCGAAGTCGCTGCCGCCCGCGGCCAGATGGCGAGTGCGGTCAACTGGCTACGCCGCGCCGTAGCCGCCGCCCCCATGGATACTCGCTGGCGGCTCGCCCTGGCCGATCGCCTGGCCCTCCTGGGCCAACATGACGAAGCCATTGAGGAACTGGAAGCCGCCGTCGAGGCCGACCCGCAGAATGACATCCTCCTGGGGCGGATGGGCAGACTATACGCCGTGACCGGCGCCGCTCTGGCCGCTGCCGATGCCTTCGAATCCGCCGCCAGTCTCAATCCACGTCAGGCGGAATATGAGTGGCGGCTGGCCGCTGCCTATCGCGCTAGCGACCGTCTCGACGACGCCATCGCCGCCGCGCGCCGCGCCATCGAGATCGACCCCCTGTGCGCCGAAGCCCACTACGAGGCGGGCCTCGTCTTCCTGGCCCGCAATGATGACGCCCGCGCCCTCGCCGAGTTGCTCACCGCCACCCAGGCTCGACCAGATTGGGCCGATGCCCTGTACTACCTCGCCGAGGCGCGCCGCCGTCGTGGCGACCTGTACGGCGCCGTCGATGGCCTCACCCGCGTCCTGAGCCTGGAGCCGGACTGGGCGCGCGCCCACTATCGCCTGGGCCAGGTCTTCGCCGCCGAGTCGGATTGGGCAGGCGCGCTACGCGAGTATCACGCCGCCTTTGCCTGCGACCCCGACGCCTTGGAATATGTGAGCGCGGCCGCCGAGGCCGCCCTGGCCCTCGGCCAATGGGAAGCCGCCACCGACCTACTAACCGGCGTCCTGGTCGACCAGCCTACCTGGGCCGACGGCCATGCCGCCCTGGGGGCCATCTACGCCACCCGCGGTTGGTGGGTTGAGGCCATCGACGCCTATCGGCAGGCGCTGAGCCTGTACGAACCCGAACCCGAAGCGCCCCGCCAGCGCGCCATTGTCCGCGCTCTCGCCGATGCCTACGCAGCCCACGGCGACTGGCTCGAAGCCATCCGCCTGTACGAGAGTCTGCTCGCACAAGCCGATACCCAGGACGGCGCAGGCATCGCCCTCAGCCTCGGTCAATGCCACCGCGCCCTCGGCAACAGCGAAGATACCCTGGCCGCCTTCGAGATGGCGCAGGGTCTCGGCGCCGACCCTGCCATCGTGACCCCCCTGCTGGCTGAAGCCCTGGAAGCCGCCGGAGACCTGGACGAAGCCGCCAACACCTGGTTTGAAGCGGCCCGCCTGGCCCCCGACGACCCCGAGCACTGGCACAGGGCCAGCGCCCTGTGGATCGCCCTGGGTGACAGTCGCGCCGCCCTCGCCGCCCTGCAGCGAGTCGTGGAACTGGAGCCGGACAACGGCGCAGCCCACGCCGATCTCGCCCGCACCGCTTCGGCCGTAGGCGAGCCGGAGATTGCGACGCTGGCCTGGGAGCAAGCCGCCGCCCTTGACTACATGCCCGCCACGGCCTACTCCAACCTGGCCGCGCTGTACCAGACGGCGGGCCGCGCCGAGGCAGCGCGCCTCGCCCTGGAGCGCTCCCTGGCCCTCGACCGCCGCCAGGCGCACCTATACTACCAGTTGGGTCAGATGTACATCAGCGACGCCGCCCAGGCCAAGGCCATCGACGCCTTCCGCCGCGCCGTCGAACTGGAGCCCGACAGGAGTGAGTATCAGGCCGCGCTAGGCATGGCGCTGCTGGCCGAAGGGGACGCCCGCGCTGCCCTCAACGCGCTGCAGCAGGCTCGCCAACTCGCCCCTGACCATGTACCCACCATCAAGGCCCTGGCCATCGCCCTGGCTGCAACAGGCGATGCTCGCGCCGCTGCCGAGCAGGCCCTCGCGGCTGCCACCCTCGCCCCCACGGACCCCGAAGCGTTGCGCCTGGTTCCGCGCATGCTATGCGCCCTGGCAGAGGCCGAGGGCGTGGCGGCGCTGACACCTCAGACACTGGAGACGGCCGACCGGGCGTTGGCCCACGCCATCGTCCTCACCGAGGCTACCGCCGACGACTACCGCATGGCTGGCTGGCTGCACCTCGTCCAAGGCCGCCCCGCCGACGCCGCCCAATCCCTTGAGGAAGCTGTTCGGCTCGACCCTGACGATGCGATGAGCTACCACTACCTGGGCCAGGCCCTCGGCGCGCTAGGTCGCACCTCGGCCAGCCTGGCCGCCCTGCGCCGCGCCACGACCCTCGCCCCCGACGACCCGGCCCCCCTCGCTGCCCTCGCCCAGGCCCTATCAGCCGCGGGCAAGTCCCAGGACGCCCTGGCCGCCGCCTCGAAAGCCACGGAGCTAGCCCCCGGCCAGGCAGCCGGCAAGTACGCCTATGCCCTGGGCGAGTTGCTCCTGGCTGCCAATCGCCCCGACGACGCTATCAGCGCCTTCAGCCAGGCCGTCGCCGCTGAGCCGGACCGCGCCATCTGGTATGCTCGCCTCGGCGATGCCCAACTCGCGGCGCGGCGGCCTGGAGCGGCGGTAAGTGCGTATCGCAGCGCCGCCGAGCGCGACCCGAACGATGCTAGCTATCTGCACGCCCTGGCTAGCGTCTACCGCGACCTCGGCCAGAACGACGTCGCGGCCGACACCCTCACGAAGGCCATCGCCCTGGACCCAACCCGCGCCGAGTGGCGGGCCGAACTAGGCGACATCTACCTGGCCGCGGGTGACCCACGCCACGCTCGTGAGGCGTTGCAAACCGCCCGCGATATGGCCCCTCA
>JAHCIE010000449.1 GCA_026129385.1 Anaerolineae bacterium | reverse complement strand
TGCCCACCATCCCGCAGCCGACGCTCATCATCCAGGGCACGGCCGACTCGCTCTCGACGCGACGCCAGGTAGCCGCGCTGGAGGCAGGCCTGCCGAACCACGCGACGTGGTGGGTAGAGGGCGCGGGTCACACGCCCCATCTGGAACGGCCCGACGACTTCAACGCGCGGCTGCGGGCGTGGCTGATGGACCATGACAACTCTGACGGTCAAGGATGACCTACGTGCCGACGATTCTCTTTATCCGAGGCCGGCGCCTGTTCTTCTACGCGAATGAGCGCGACGAACCGCCCCACATTCATGCACGCAAGGGGGACACGGAATGCAAGTATTGGCCTCGCATCAGTGATTTCGACATCGCCGAGGCCTACGTTTACAATCTGAGCCCGGCTGACCGCCGCGCGATTCGCTAGATTATCTTCGAGCACTTCGAGTACCTGGCTAACGAATACCAAGCGCTTCACGAAGGGCGTAGCCAATGAGCAAGCTCCACAGTGTTGAGAACGTTGAGTTCTCGGACGAGCATCTGCTGCTCGTGGTGGATGGGCAAACTTACCGTATCGCCCTTGCCGCGTGCTCGCCGCGCCTGGCCCGCGCATCGATGGCGCAGCGTCGTCGGTTCGAGGTGTCGCCCGGCGGCTATGGTATCCACTGGCCTGACATCGACAAAGACCTGGCGCTTGGCCCGTTGCTCAAACAGGCCGAGCGGCTGGATGCCCCAACCACAACGCGGTTGTAGGGGCACGGCCAGCCGCGCCCGCTGGGTATCAATAGGAGTCGCAATCTTGCCCTCACCGTTTCCGGGCATGGACCCCTACATCGAAGGCGCGGCCGTCTGGCCCGACTTCCACAACAACCTGGCGACTGAGATTCAGGCCCAGTTGAACCGTCTGATTCAGCCGCGTTACTATGCCGCGCTGACGCCCTTTGTGTCATACGAACTGCTCGGCATCGGCCAGCCGCGCCGTCGCCTGCCCGATGTAGGCATTATCGAGGCGCAGCCTGGCTGGCGCGAGTCGGCCGCAGCGCCCATGATCGCCGAGCCGCCCGTGCGCCTGTACCGGGTCCAGGTTTTCCTGACCGAGTCCCAGGAACTGGTGACGGCCATCGAAATTCTGTCGCCTGCGAACAAGCGCCGCACGAGTGAGGGGCGGGATGAGTATCTCCACAAGCGGCGGGAGATTCTGGCCTCGGCGGCCCATCTACTGGAGATCGATCTGTTGCGCGGCGGCGAGCGCCCGCCCCTGGAGCGCCCCGTGCCAGTCGCGCCCTACTACGTCGTACTCAGCCGCGCCGAGCGACGCCCAACGGTCGCCGTGTGGCCGATCCAACTCGAGGATCGACTACCGGTCCTCCCTGTGCCGCTGGTCCAGCCGGACCCCGACGTGCCCCTAGACCTGGGCGTGGCTCTAGCGAGCATATACGAGCGGGGCGCGTACGCGCTTCGCCTTGATTATAGCCAATCGCCGCCACCGCCGCCCTTGTCGGACGCCGACACGGCCTGGGTGGACAAGCTTCTGAGTGGGTACAAGACCGCCTAACATTGACTGGCGAGGAGACCTGATGCTGACGCACGAACGCACCAACGAGAAAATCATTGAGCCCCTGCTGTTCGAGTTGAGCCAGCCGGGCCACAACCCCGGCCGCCTGCCCGAGGTGGATGTGCCCGCCGCCGACCTGCCCGTCGAGCTGACGCGCGCCGACCTACCGCTGCCCGAAGTCAGCGAGATCGATCTGGTGCGCCACTTTACGCGCCTGTCGCAGCTCAACTTCAGCGTTGACACTCACTTCTACCCCCTCGGCTCGTGCACCATGAAATACAACCCCAGGGTGAACGACTGGGCGGCGACGCTACCCGGCTTCCTGATGCTGCACCCCTACCAGCCGGAGGCCACGACCCAGGGCGCGCTACGCCTGCTGTACGAGTTGCAGCAGGACCTGGGCGCGATCGCGGGCCTGCCCGGCGTGACGCTTCAGCCCTCGGCCGGCGCGCATGGCGAGCTCACCGGCGTCCTGATCATTATGGCCTACCACCGCGCGCGCGGCGACGAGAAGCGCACCCGCATCCTCGTGCCCGACTCGGCCCACGGCACGAACCCCGCCACGGCAGCCATGGTCGGCTACAGCGTCACCCACATCCCCACCGACGCGCGCGGCAACCTCGACCTTGACACGCTGCGCGCCGAGATGGACGACACGGTGGCGGGCATCATGCTCACCAACCCCAATACCCTGGGCCTGTTCGAGGAAAACATCCTCACCGTCACCAGCCTCATCCATGAGCGCGGCGGTCTGGTCTATTGCGACGGGGCCAATATGAACGCGGTGCTCGGCATTACCCGCCCCGGCGACCTGGGCTGCGACATCCTGCACTACAACCTGCACAAGACCTTCTCCGTCCCCCACGGCGGCGGCGGCCCCGGTGCGGGCGGCACGGCCGTGCGCGCTGACCTCGCCCCCTTCCTGCCCACCCCCGTCGTGGCGAGGCGCGACGACGCGAGCGGCCCCGAGTACTATCTCGACTACGACCGCCCCCATAGCATCGGCCGCATCCGCGCCTTCTACGGCAACTTCGGCAACGCCGTGCGCGGCTACACCTACATTCGCAGCCTGGGGCCTGACGGTCTGCGCGCGGTGAGCGAGAACGCGGTACTCAACGCCAACTACATCCGCGTTCGCCTGACCGGCGTCTACGACCTGCCCTACGACCGTATCTGCATGCACGAGGCCGTCTTCAGCGGCCGCCAGCAGGCGAAACTCGGCGTGCGCACCCTGGACATCGCCAAGCGGCTCATCGACTTCGGCATCCACCCGCCGACGGTGTACTTCCCCCTCATCGTGGAAGAGGCGCTGATGATCGAGCCCACCGAGACCGAGACGCGCGCTACCCTGGATACCTTCATCGAGGTCATGACCCGCATCGCCCGCGAGGCCCAGGAGACGCCCGACCTGGTCAAGGAAGCGCCCCACACCACGCCCATCAGTCGCCCCGACGACGTGGCCGCCGCCCGTAAGCCCGTCGTGCGCTGGCAGGCGGGCGGGTGAGCCTGTCTGGCTGAGTGGCCCCATCCTACAGCGGTTGTCAGACTGCCCGAGAACCTTCTGCCCCATGACCAACGACAAAGGACCAGCGACCAATAAGCCCTCCCCATTGGTTCCTGGTCCTTCGTCGTTGATTGGGATGGCGACAGCATTGGCATAGGAGACTCCATCGTGTCCGACCTCTTCCAGTCCCACCCCGAACACCGTTTCACTTTTGGCCTGTGGACCGTGAGCAACGTGGGCCGCGA
>JAHCIE010000448.1 GCA_026129385.1 Anaerolineae bacterium | reverse complement strand
TCTTCACCGAGCGCAATGGGATCCACATCATCGACTTGCAGCAGACCCTGGGCGCGCTGGACGAGGCATATGCCGCCGCCCGCGACGTCAGCAGCAAGGGCGGGAGCATCATGTTTGTCGGTACCAAGAAGCAGGCGGCCGACAACCTGGCACAAGAGGCCATGCGCGCCAATATGCCCTACGTCAACCAGCGTTGGCTGGGCGGCACGCTTACCAACTTCCGTACCATCCGCTCACGCGCTCGCTACCTTCAAGAGTTGGAGGCCCGAGACGCGCGTGGCGAGTTGAACCTGCTACCGAAGAAGGAAGCCCTGCTGCTGCACCGCGAGCTGGACAAGCTCAACAACCGCATTGGCGGTTTGAAGGAGATGGGCCGCCTGCCAGAGATGCTCTTCGTAGTGGACACGCGCCGCGAACATATTGCCGTCGACGAGGCTAAGAAGCTGGGCATTCCCATCATCGCCATGGTCGATACCAACTCTGACCCTGACCCCATCGCCTTCGTCATCCCCAGCAACGACGACGCCATCCGCGCCATCAAGCTGATGACGAGCAAGATCGCCGATGCCATCATCGAAGGCCGCCAGATGCACCAGCAGGCGTTGGTGGACGAGATGGCGGAAGAGGAACTCACCACGACCCAGCGCGTGTTCTCGCCGGACGAGGACCGCGTCGAGGAAGATTACGAAGTCGGTATCATCGAGACTGAGGAGTAAGAGCGCATGACCGAGATTACGACCGCCATGGTCAAGGAACTGCGGGAAGCCACGGGCGCGGGCATCCTGGAAAGCCGCAACGCACTGCGCGAGGCAGACGGCAATTTCGATCAGGCCGTCCAGTTACTGCGTGAACGGGGCCTATCCAAGGCCGCCAAGAAGGCCGACCGCACCGCCAATCAGGGCGTGATTATTTGCCGCATCGAGAATGAGGCTACCCTGGGCGCGATGGTCGAGCTGAATTGCGAGACCGACTTCGTCGCGCGCAACGAGCGCTTTCAGGAACTCGCTAATCTGGTCGCCGACCTCGTCGTCGCCACCGGCGTCGATACCGCCGACGAAGTGCTGGAGCTGAAGGCCGACGGCCGCGCCGTCAAAGACCTGATCACCGACGCCGTCGCCGTCATCGGCGAGAATATCCAGCTACGCCGCGTGTCCCGCTTCGAGGCGGCGCCCGGCGGCTTCATCACCAGCTACATCCACGCGGGACGCATCGGCGTCCTGGTCGAGATCACCGGCGCTGATGAGACCCTGGCCCACGACCTGGCTCTCCAGATCGCCGCCAGCAACCCGCGTTACCTGGTCACTGACGAAGTGCCGGAGGCTATGCTGGAAGCGGAGCGCCATATCTACTGGGCACAACTGGCCGACGACCCCAAGCCCGATACCGTCAAGGCCAGGATCGTCGACGGTCGCGTCGACAAGTACCTCGAAGAGATCGTCCTGCTCCGGCAGCCTTACATCAAGGACCTGGGCAAGTCGATTGAGCAGGTACTGAAGGAAGCCGGCGGTAACGTCGCCGTGCGGCGTTTCGCGCGCTTCGAACTGGGCGCGTAAGTCACTCACACACAATGGAGGATCGCGGCGCGGGGCCATAGCGAGGCTATGTCGCCGGCCCTGGTCCTCCATCTTCACTTCTGGGGGAACGATGCCTGAAGCCAAATACAGGCGAGTCCTACTCAAGCTCGGCGGCGAAGCCCTCGCCGGGCCTGGCAACTTCGGCATCGATGTCGCCGAAGCACAGACCATTGCCGCCCGGGTTGCGGCCGTCCACAAGATGGGCATCGACATCGGCATTGTCATCGGCGCGGGCAACCTGTGGCGTGGCAAGGACGGCATGACTCACGGCATGGACCGCACCACCGCTGATCATATCGGCATGCTCGCCATCGTGATGAATTGCCTCGCCCTGCGCGACGCCCTCGAGCGTGAGGGAGTCGAAACCCGCGTCCAGACAGCCATCGAGATGCGGCCCATCGCCGAACCCTACATTCGGCTACGCGCCATCCGTCACCTGGAGAAGCAGCGGGTGGTTATCTTCGGCGCCGGCACGGGCAACCCATACTTTACCACCGACACGGCGGGCATGCTGCGCGCCCTCGAAATCAATGCCGACGTGATGGTGAAGGCCACCAAGGTCGATGGGGTCTACACCGCCGACCCGCGCGAGTTCCCCGACGCACAACGGCTCCCCCACCTCACCTACATCGACGCCCTGAACATGGGGGTGCGGGTGATGGACAGCACCGCCCTGACCATGGGCATGGACAACAACCTACCCATCATTGTCCTCAACCTGTGGGAGCCGGGTCAGCTCGAGCGCGCCCTGCGGGGCGAGCCGGTCGGTACAACCATCAGCCATTCGGCGACTTTAGCTGAGGCTGCGACATGAACTTGACATTCGTTCGTAGACGGAACATAGTTAAGGCCATCCATCGATGAATGGCGCGGGCCAGGCCTGCGTTATCCCTACAGCCCACGAATCGATGCCCACGGGGAAGCGACTATGATTGATGACATTGTGCGCGACACGCGCCAGCATATGGACAAGAGCATCGAAGCCCTCCGTCACGACCTCAGCGCGATTCGCACCGGCCGGGCCAGCCCGGCCCTCCTGGATCGCATCGCCGTCGAATACTACGGCACGCCTACACCCATCAACCAGCTGGCCCTGGTGAGCGTGCCCGAGGCGCGTATTCTGGCTATCAAGCCCTACGACCGCACCGCCATGAACGCCATCGAGAAGGCCATCCTCAAGTCGGACCTGGGCCTGACGCCGACCAACGACGGCCAGATCATTCGCCTGGTTCTGCCCCAGCTGACAGAGCAACGCCGCCGCGAGTTGGTGAAGCAATCACAGCGTCGGGTCGAGGAGGCGAAGGTGTCCGTGCGCAACATTCGCCGCGATGCCATCAAGGATATGCAAGACGCCGAGAAGGAAGACCTGATTACCGAGGACGACCTGGAAGACGGCAAGGAACAGATCCAGAAGCTGATCGACAAGGTGACAGAGCAGATCGAGGCGATTGGGAAGGCCAAAGAAGCTGAGATAATGGAAGTCTAGGAGTTGTTTATGGACGGGCAACCAACGCTTCCGAAGGTGCCCCGCCATGTCGCCATCATCATGGATGGCAACGGGCGCTGGGCGCAGCGTCAGGGCTTGCCGCGACTGGCCGGCCATCGCGCCGGCGTCAACAATATTCGCCGCGTCCTGGAGGCGACGGTCGATTTTGGCGTGCCTGTATTGACGGTGTATGCCTTCTCGACGGAGAACTGGAAGCGTCCGAGCCTGGAAGTGCGTGGA
>JAHCIE010000447.1 GCA_026129385.1 Anaerolineae bacterium | reverse complement strand
ATCCTTCATCGCCCACGACTCGTATAATGGGCCGAACATCCGCATGACGTACGCCGAGTTCGACCCGCTGTGGAAGGTCTTCAACCGCACCTACGTTGTGGTCTACCCGCCGGAGAAGGAGGCCCAGGTCAAGGCCATCCTCGGCGACGACCTTAACGACAAGGCCATGTGGGAGAAGTCGCTGGCGGGGGCACAGACCGATGTCAAGGCCGACCCCAACGATAAGTTTGCCTGGTTCAATCTCGGCAGCAGCCTGGAAGCCCTCGGTCGCCACGAGGAGGCCAGCCGCGCCTTCGACCAGGCCCGCCGCCTCAACCTGCCCTGGCGCATGCTTTGGTACCAGTTCGCCCCCTTCGAGGCCTACCTTGCCACGCAGCGTTACCAGGATGTTCTGTCCCTGGCCGACGCCAACCTCAAGGCGGCCAACAATTTGGAAGAGTCTCACTACTATCGGGGCCTGGCCCTCAAGGGCCTGGGGCAGCCGGACCAGGCGCGCCAGGCGCTGGAGCAGGCTGTCAAGCTCAACAAGAACTTCCAGCGCGCCCAGGACGCCCTCTCTACGCTGGCCTTGAGTCGATGACCTCACCGGCCTCAAGCGCGCCACCCACTGCCAGGATGAGCGTTGCCCGCCGCGTCGCCGGGGCAACGGCGCTCATCATGCTCGCCTACGGCCTGGCGAAGGTCGCAGGCTTTGCGCGCGACATTGTCGTGGCGCAGGCCTTCGGCACCGGCTGGGAGTACGACGCCTATCGCGCCGCCTTCGAGGTTCCGGAGCAGATCTTCGTCCTGGTGTCGGCCGGCGCTCTCAGCACGGCCTTCATCCCTGTCTTCAGCGACTTTCTCCAGCGCGACGACGAGGGGCACGCCAATCGCCTTGCCAGCGCCATCCTGACGCTGGCTTTCGTCGTCTCCATCTTCCTGGCGGTGTTTGTCGCCGTCTTTGCCCATCCCCTGGTGGCGCAGACAGTCGGCCGTGGCTTCGATCCCCAGCGCCGTGAGCTGACAGCCAACCTGATGCGCGTCCTGCTCTTCAGCTTCGTCTTGTTCGGCGTCGGCGGCGTCTTCCAGGGCATTCTCAACGCCAAACAGCACTTCTTCGTGCCGGCCGTCGCGCCCGCCCTGTACAACGTCGGTATCATCCTCGGCGCGCTGTTCCTCGCCCCGCGCTGGGGCATCCAGGGGCTGGCGTGGGGCGTCGTTGTCGGCGCGTCCATGTACTTCGTGGCGCAGCTACCGATGTTGCTGCGTGGCGGCCTGCGCTATCGCCCCACCCTGGGGCTGCGCGACCCGGCCGTGCACCAGGTCGTCAAGCTCATGATTCCCCGCGTCATCTCCCTGGGCTTGTTCGAGCTGAACACCCTGTTCAACGCCATCCTGGCATCGAGCCTGGTCGTTGGTAGCGTCTCAGCCCTCGGCTATGGCTGGTCCATCATGCAGCTACCGGAGACGCTCTTCGCCACGGCCCTCGCCACCGCCGTCTTTCCCACCCTGGCCGAGATGGCGAATCGCAACCAGATCGATGCGCTGCGCTCGACGATGGTGGGCACATTGCGGACTATCTTTTTCCTGACCATCCCCTCCGCGGTGGGGCTGATTATCCTGGCCACCCCGCTGATTCAGACTATCTTCGAGCGCGGCGCGTTCAACGCCGACTCGACGGCGCTGGTGGTGTGGGCGCTGCGCTTCTGGTGCCTGGGCCTGGTGGCCCACGCCTCGCTGGAGATCGTGGCCCGTACTTTCTACGCCATGAAGGACACTATCACGCCCTTCATGGTGGCGGGCGTGGCGCTCATCACCAATCTGGGGCTGGCCCTCTACCTGCGCGGCCCGCTGGGTGTCGGTGGCCTGGCGCTCGCCAATGCCATCGCCTTCACGGCCCAGGTCCTCATCCTGCTGTTCCTGCTCAGTCGGCGCATCGATGGTGTCGACGGCCGGGGCCTGGCGGACGGGCTGCTGCGCATGGGAGTCAGCGCCGTCGTCATGGGTGGTGCGTTGCTGCTTGTGCTGAACGTGTTGGCGGGGCAGCGGCCCGTAGTCATCGCCGCCGTCGGGCTGATAGTGGGCGCGGGGGTCTATCTGGGCATGGTCTATCTGCTTCGGGTGCGCGAGGCCCGTGAGGTTCCGCGCGTCGTGCTGCGCCGCTTCCAACGGGGCGCGATGGTTCCCAGCGGCGATTGAGACGCGACCTTTCCGCTATGGGAGGTGTTCCCGAAGCCATGCCCTCACAACGACTCCTGGTCGTCATGGCCCACCCGGACGACGAGTCCTTCGGCCCCGGCGGCACGCTGGCCCGCTACGCCCACGACGGCGAGGTGCACCTGCTGTGCGGCACGCGCGGCGAGGTGGGCGTCGTCGATGCGCATCTGCTCGAAGGGTACAGTGACATCGCCGAGCTTCGGACCGCCGAACTGGCTTGCGCAGCCGGGTATCTCGGCCTTCAGGCGGTCGAGTACCTGGGCTACCGCGACTCTGGCATGGCGGGCAGCGATACCAGCCGCGACCCGCGCTGCCTGGCGATGGCTCCCCAGGCCGAGGTGACGGCCAGGATCGTCACCTCGATGCGCCTGTTTCGGCCCCAGGTTGTGCTCACCTTCGACCAGTACGGCGGCTACGGTCATCCCGACCACCTCGCCATCCACACCGCGACGGTCGCCGCCTTCCACGCGGCGGGCGATGCGACCCAATTCCCGGACGCCGGGCCGCCCTACGCGCCCCAGAAGCTCTACTTCAGCGTCTTCTCCAAGCGCCTGATGCGCGGCATGGTGCGCGTGATGCGCCTGATTGGCCGCGACCCCAGCAAGTTCGGCCGCAACCAGGACATCGACCTGGCTGAGATTGCGGGGTGGGAAGTGCCGATCACTACCCGCATCGACGTTTCCCCCTGGTACGAGGCCAGGCTGGCCGCCGCCCGCTGTCACCACAGCCAGGGTGGGGGCAGCGGCATGTGGCGGCCGATTCCGGGCCCGCTGCGGCGACGGCTGCTGGGCACGGAGACCTTCTTCCGCGCTTACCCTGAGGTTGCACCGGGCGCTCGCGCCGAGACCGACCTGTTTGCGGGCGTGCGCCGCTAGAGGCCGTTCGCCATGCAGCCACCTCCATCCAACGACCGTTTCATGATCGTTGCTCGCCTGGCGGCCGAGGCTTTTGGGGGGTTGCTGCTCGGCGTTTTCCTCGCCGCGCTGACGGTACTGCTCCTGATCCCCATCGACGAACCGTCCGCGGCGGGCCGCGATGGCCTGGCCCATGCCGCGCTGCTGAGCCTGGCGGGTTTCTTCCTGGGTGTGCCGGGCGGCATGGCCG
>JAHCIE010000446.1 GCA_026129385.1 Anaerolineae bacterium | reverse complement strand
TCAGTGACGACGGACAGGGTGGCCTCAGGCAGGGCGCGCATAACGCCTGCTTCGGTGACCTGGGCGGCGACGGCGTCGGCGTCCAGAATGAGGATGTGTAGAGACATAAGCGACCAGGTTAACCCCACGATTCGATCACCACATCGCTGACGTGACGGCGGGGCGTCGGGCGTACGTCAGGCCCATAGCCCAGCCGCAGGCACAGTTGCGGATGACCGACATGACCGACGACGCGCGCGAAGCGTGGCCGGAGCTCAGGAACCTCGATAGGTTGGTTGAGGTACGATGCCCAGACGCTGGAAGCGCGGGCGCGGAGCAAGATACGCTGGAGGGCCTGGCCGGTTGCCAGCCAGGCGGCGGCGTCGTCCTTGTCCGTGCCCAGGACAACCAGGGCGGGCGAGCCGAGGGCCAGGTCGCGGTCCTTGGCCGCCTGGCCATTGCCCAGGTCGAAGGTGCGGATGATGAGCGGGCCAGCATAGGCGGCGGTATCGGCGACGCCCATAGCGTAGCCGGGAATACCGTCGCGCCGCAGGTTGCGGTTGGGGTGTGTCCACGAGGCCAGCTCGCGGCGGAACTGGGCGTCTGACCACTGGATGCGGTCGCCTTCGGCGATGAGATCGGCGGTGGCGTTGCGGATGTCTTCGTTCTCGACGACTTCGAGCCATGCGCCCTCTTGCGTTGCTGCCATCTTCAACTCTTCGAGGAGCGCCTCGGGCAGGGGGCGATTCTCGTAGGCCGAGCGGTTGGTGCGGCGCTTGGTGATAGCCTGGAAGAGTGCGACCTCCTCGGCGGTGGCTTTGTGGGAGTGGCCCAGCTTGACCCGTGCGAGCAGATCGACGCGCTTGGCATCCGGTAGGATGCTGGCATCGGCCGTATAGCCGAAGTAGCGCAACGCGGCGCGCAAGTTGAACAGTGCCGCGCCGCAGCTGATGATCAGCTCGCGATCGTTGGGGTCAACCACGGGTAGCGCCTGGGTAGGGTCGGCAAACAGGTCGACCTGGTCCTTTTTGACTTGGAACAGCCAGGGCTGGGTGTTGTGGCCCGAAGGGGCCAGGACCGCGTAGTTCAACGCATAGGTGAGCTTGTCTGCCGGCCGACCATCAGCCGGAAATCCCGACTCGCTTACCGCCCACGGATCTATGATCGTGCTCGTCGTCATGCAGGCCTCCTTGCGAGGGCTTTGAGTCCCTCTTAGTGTAACGCGCGTTGCCGCCCGTGGCGTAGCGATAAGACAACCGTTCGCGGAGAATTGGCTACTCGTCGGCTTGTGGACCCGTCTACCAGTAGGAGGAGGATGGAATGTGGGGCTGCAAGGCGATCGAGGGCGATAGGCCAACGACTGCTAGTGTGCGAGGTGGCGGTTCATCCGCTCTGCGACATCCGCTGGCTGCGAGATGCGCACGATGGCGTGTGGGGTTCTATGCCAGGCGGCGGCGTCCAACACGGCGGCCGCCACGTCGGCAATAAGGTCGTCTGTCGCCGCAATGCCCGGCTCCAGGTGGAGCGATTTGACCTCGAACAGGCGGTCTTTGCGATGGGCCTTGGCGTCCAGGCGGCCGACGAGGTCGCCTCGATGCAGGATGGGCAGGCTGAAGTAGCCGTAGCGCCGTTGGGGGGCAGGGGTGTAGCATTCGATGCGGTAGTCGAAGCTGAAGACCGCGCTGGCCCGCTCGCGGTCCCACACCAGGGGGTCGAAGGGTGACAACAGGGTGGTGAGTGTCGGCGCGTGGGCATCGGCGTCGGCGTTGCGGGCGAAGGCGGCGACGTCTGGATGTAGATAGGTGGGGTCGCGCCAACCTTCGACGGCGGCGGGGAGAAGCTCACCGTCGTCCACCAGTCGGTCGAGTAGCTCGGCCACACCGCGTTTGGGCAGTCGGTAGTAATCGGGGATCCAGCGGGCCGTCGTCACGCCCAGATGGCGGACCGTGCGCGCGGTCAGGGTCCGCCGCACGTCGTCCAGTGGTGGCGTGTCGGCGTCGTCCCAGTGGGGTAGGACGCGCTCGCGCAGGTCGTAGACGCGCTGGAAGTTGTGGCGGCGCGCGATCATGACGTCGCCCGTGTTGAAGAGGGCTTCCAGGGCCAGCTTTTCTGGCTTGCGGTCCCACCAAACGCCGCGTCGCCCGTCGGTACGCTCGAAGGCGGAGGAGAGGACGGGGCCTTCCTCGCGCAGGTGGGTGAGAACGGTGGCGGCAACCTGGGGGTTGGCATCCAGCCAGGGCTGAGCGCGCACCCAGCCTTTGACTTCGTCGAGCATGAGGCGGCGGTAGAGGGGCCAGTCTTCGATGGGCAGGAAGCAGGCGGCGTGGGCCCAATACTCAAAGATCTGGCCGTCGGCGTGGGATTCGTCGAGCCAGCGCGGTTCGTAGTCCCCCAGGCGGCTCCACAGCACCAGGTAAGGGCTGCGGGCGACGACGTGGATCGTGTCGATCTGAAGCACCCCCATGCGGCGAATGGCGGCCAGCACGTCGTCAGGCGTGGCGAGCCGCCCAGGGCGGCGGTCAAGCCCCTGAGCGGCCAGCATCACGCGGCGCGCGCCTGTTTGGGACAGGTGTATCAAGCCGGTCTCCCTTCTAGCCAGGCGCGAATCGAGGCGGCGTGTTCCGCCCAGTGTTCGTAGCTGTTGCCGGCGACGTTTTCCCAGGCGGGCGATTCTGTCGCCCAGTTGGCGCGGCCGATGCTGAGCAGGTCTTCCGCGCGCGCGGCCCGCACGTAGGTATACAGGCGGCGGTAGACTTGCTGCTCGCCCATCAGCACTTCGTCGAGGGGGCGGTCACGGTCGCGCTGCTGTTGCCATGCATTGAAGGCGTCCATGTCGAGCGCGGCGATCTCTGGGGTGATTCCCGCGCCGTACAGTTCGACATCGGTGGGTGGCTGACCACTGACCAGGCCACCCAGCCGACCCGCGCTTATCCCCTCCCAGAAGCTGATGTGGGAGACGATATCTTTGACCGTCCAGTCGCCGACCACGCCTGTCTGGGTCATGCGCTCGCGTGGCACATCCCGCAGGGTCGCCTCCCAGGCGGTGCGGCCCTCGTCCAGCAAACGCATGAGGTGGGCCTTGGTCATATCGGACATGGTTCCCTCCAGGACCGGCTAAACGGCCATCAATAGTAATGCTACACTGATCAGGATCAGAAGCAAAGTGGCGAGGATGAGGGCCGCGCGGCCTGTGCCATCCGTGCTGAGGATGGGGCGGTCGTGGGGCCGGTCGTAGAAGCTGGGATAGATACGCTGGGTTGGCTCGGTTCGTTGCGTCACGTCCATGGCTCACCTCTCCTGTGTGCTTCGGCTTACCCGGCGG
>JAHCIE010000445.1 GCA_026129385.1 Anaerolineae bacterium | reverse complement strand
ATCACTACCTGGACGTGGACTTCGACCTCAGCCAGGTTATGTTCATCGCCACGGCTAACATCCTCGATACGATTCCCGAGCCGCTGCGTGACCGCATGGAGGTCATCCGCCTCGACGGTTACACCGACGACGAGAAGGTGCAGATTGCGCGCAACTATCTCGCCCCCCGCCAGATCGAGGCCAACAGCCTGCGCCCTGACGAGGTAGCTTTCACCGACCTTGCGCTACGCAAGATCGCTGAGGACTACACCCAGGAGGCTGGCGTCCGCAGCCTGGAGCGCGAGATCGGCTCCGTGGTGCGCAAGGTTGCCACCAAGATCGCCTCCGGGCAGGCGGAGAGCGTCACAGTGGACGAGGGCGACGTGCGCGCCTATCTCGGTAAGCCGCGCTTCTACTCCGAGGTCGCCGAGCGCTTGAACACGCCGGGCGTAGTAACCGGCCTGTTCGCCACCAGCGCGGGTGGTGGCATCCTGTTCATCGAAGCGACGCGCATGCCGGGCGGCAAGGGTCTCGTCGTCACCGGCCAGTTGGGCGACGTGATGAAGGAATCGGCGCAGATCGCCCTCAGCTACGTTCGCTCGCGGCTGAAGGCTCTGAATGTACCGGAGGACTTCTTCGCCCACAACGACATCCATGTCCACGTACCCGAGGGCGCGATCCCCAAGGACGGACCGTCGGCGGGTATCACCCTGACCACGGCAATTGCCTCGCTGCTCACTGGTCGCCAGGTCAAGCCCGACCTGGCAATGACGGGCGAGATCACGCTACGCGGTAAGGTGCTGCCGGTCGGCGGCATCAAGCAGAAGGTGCTGGCTGCCCACCGCGCGGGTCTCAAGCAGGTCATCCTGCCGCGCCGCAACGAGCCGGACCTGGACGATCTGCCTGAGCAGGTCCGCCAGGAGATGGCGTTCCACCTCGTCGACACCATGGATGAGGTTCTGGAGTTGGCGCTGGAAGGCAGCGGTATCACCGCCGAGGAACTGGCCGAGGCCGCCGCAGAGCCAGTAGGCGCAGTGACCTAACACAAGCAGCGGACCAGGGACGAAGGGCCAGGGACCAAACGGGAGGTATCTCCCCTGCTGGTTGATTGGTCCTTTGTCTTTCGTCCTGGTAACGACGCGCATGCCCAACATCGCCCTCACCCTGACGGTCGCCCTCTCGCTCGTGTTTGCCTACCTCAACGGCTACAACGATAGCGGGGCCAACATCGCACCCCTGGTCGCATCGCGCGCCATGGGGCGTCGTCCCGCGTTGCTCCTGGCTGCGGTGGCTGAACTTATCGGGCCATTCCTGTTTGGCGTCGCCGTGGCGCAGACCGTCGGCCGGTCTGTTGTTCGCACCGACCTGATCACGCCGGTCCAGCTCAACATCGCCATCGCCACGGCCATCGGCTGGGGTCTTCTCGCCGGCCAGCTGCGCATTCCCACCAGCGCGACTCATGCCCTGCTCGGCGGTATGGTTGGCGCGGCTTTCGCGGGCGTGGGGGTGGCCGCCCTGAACCTGGCGGGCATCGCGCGCATCGTCGCCTTCCTGGTGGCGACGCCCATCGTGGGTCTCGTGCTTGGCCACGTGACACTGAACCTGCTACTGCTCGTGGTCCAGGGCATGCCGCCGCATGTCAACCGCTATCTACGTTGGGGCGAAATCGGCTTCTCGATGGGTCTGTCCCTGGTCCACGGCGCGAACAACGCCCAAACGAGCATGGGTTTGATTACCCTCGGCCTGGTGCTCACCGGCGCCCAGGTGGCCTTTGTGGTACCCGAATGGACGGTCGCCGTCTGCGCGGTGGCCCTCGCCCTGGGCGTCGCCGTCAGCAGCCAGCGCATCATGTGGCGGCTCGGCGGCCACCTGTATCGCATCCGCCCCATCCACGGCTTCGCCTCGACAGGCGCATCCTTCGCCACGCTGCTGGTCGCCACTGAGGCAGGCGCGCCCGTCAGCGGCACCCAGATCATCAGCGCCACCCTGGCGGGCGCAGGCGCGGCCCAGCGCCTGTCAATGGTGCGCTGGACCGTGTTCCAGTCGATTGTCGTGGCCTGGGTGATTACCTTCCCGGCCACGACAATCATCGCCGCCGCCCTCGTGTGGCTGGCCCAACTGTTCAGGCAGCCGTGATGCGTGATGCGTGATGCGTGATGCGTGACAACTCTCGACGTAGTTCGCGTTTCACGCCCCACGCCCCACGCCCCACGCTCCACGCTCCACGCTCCACGCTCCACGCTCCACGCTCCACGCTCCACGCTCTACGCCAGAACCGGCGGCCCCTGCTCCGCACGGCGGCGCACGTCGTCCAGCGTGACCGGTCGGTCCAGCAGGTCCCACATCGCCTCGATCCACCACGTCGCGCCCGCGTCGGCCCAGGGGCGCACCATGTCGGCGGCGCGAGCCGGGTCGTCACCGGGCGTTACCCCCTCCACCACGATGTCGAAGGGCGTCGCCTCGGTGCGATGGGCGGCCACGTAGTCGCGAATGGCGCGGATGTCGTCGGGGGCAGCCTGGCGCGCCGCGCCGTTGTCGCCGATGACCATCGGCAGGATGCCGTCGTATTTGAGGACGCGCTGCATGGACCTGGGGCGTGGCCACGCGCCGACAACCCAGACGGGAATGCGGGGCCGTTGCACCGGCGGCGGGGCGGGGGGGAAGGCCGTCGGCCGAATCGTGTAGTGCTTGCCCTGGTAGGCGAAGGGTTGGCCGTGCCATAGCCCCGTCATGATGTCCAGCCCCTCGTCCATCAGCTCGGCGCGGGTCTTGCGGTCGGTGACCTCGCCAAACTCGGCGAAGCCCGTGTCCACCGCGCCTAACCCCACCGAGAGAATCACGCGACCACCCGACAACTGGTCGAGGGTCGTCGCCTTGCCCGCCAGTTCCCAGGGTCGCATCCGTGAGATGGGCGACAGCATCGTACCGAGCTTGATGCGCGCAGTGCGCATTGCCGCCGCCGTCAGGCTCACCCAGGCGTCCACGCCCCACACCGGCTCCCAGACGAAGAAGCCATCCCACCCCGCGCGATCGGCCACCTCGGCCAGTTCGGCCGCCACCCGCGCATCTCCGTTCGGCAACACGAACCCGTAGCGCATCTCTGTCACCTCCTGGTATCCCGCGATCCCGCACGCCGGGCTACTGTACCACAGCCGCGCAACCTACGATACCGCCAGCCGCATGATTTGCGGTCGTCCATTGGAAGGACAAAGGCGTAGCGTTCTGCACAATAGCACGAAGGCCATGAAGGTAGAGAGTAAACCCTCTAGCTTCGTGGCCGTCGCGTTGCTTGTGCCCTTCGCGGTTACCACGGGGGCGGCCCAGCCT
>JAHCIE010000444.1 GCA_026129385.1 Anaerolineae bacterium | reverse complement strand
GTAGCCTACTCCCTGGGCCTGGCGTGCTCGGTACTGTGGCTGGGCGCGCTGGGCGATCGCTACGGCCGCAAGCAGATCGCCGTATTGGGCGTCGCCCTGGCGATGCCCGCCGCCCTCATCTGCGGCTTTTCACCGTCGATCCAGGTGCTGATCTTCGGGCGACTGTTCGGCGGTTTCGCGGCCGGCATGGCCTACCCGACAACGCTGGCCCTCATCACGGCGCTGTGGGGGCCGGGGCCGGCGCGGACGCGCTCCATCGCGCTGTGGGCAGCCATCGGCGGCGCGATCAGCGCCAGCGGCCCGCTGCTGAGCGGTCTGCTACTGACGCGCTTCCCGTGGAACTCGGTCTTCTTCGTGGTGCTGCCGGTGGCGGTGGTCGCGCTGTTCATGGCGCTGCGCTACCTGCCCTCCCACGTCAATGAGGAGACCGAGCCGGTTGACAACCTCGGCGGTATCCTCTCCCTCGTCCTGGTCGGCTCCTTCATTCTCGCCATCAACTTCGCCCCTGTGGCGAGCATGCGGCAAGCAGTGCTGGTCTTGTCGGGCATCGCCCTGATCGCCCTGGTCCTGTTCGTCATCCGCCAGCGGCGGGCCGCGAATCCCCTGTACGACCTGCACCTCGCTGGCCGCCGCACGTTCTGGGTAGCCGCCCTGGCGGGCATCATTGTCTTCGGCTCCTTGATGGGCGCGATGTTCATCGGCCAGCAGTTCCTGCAGGACGTGCTGGGCTACTCCACCGTCAACGCCGGCTTCGCCATCCTGCCCGCCGCTATCTTCATGATCCTGGTTGCGCCGCGCTCGGCCAAGATGGTCGAGACGCGCGGCGCGCGCTTCACGCTGCTCTTGGGCTACGTGTTCGTCCTGCTTGGCTTCCTGACCATGCTGCTCTTGTGGCAGGAGGGTAGCCCCTACTGGCAAGTGGGCCTGGGCTATGCCTTCGTCGGCATTGGCGTCGGGCTGGCAGGTACACCCGCCTCACGTTCGCTGACGTCGTCCGTACCCGTCACGCGCGCGGGCATGGCGTCGGGCACAGCGGACTTGCAGCGTGACCTGGGTGGCGCGCTCATGCAGTCCATCTTCGGCGCGCTGCTGGCGGCGGGCTACGCAGCGGCCATAACGGCAGCTCTCGCGGCAACGGGGGACAGTTCCCAGGTCCCCACCACCGTCACCAACGACCTGACCATGTCCTACGCGGGCGCGTCAGCCGTCGCCGCTGAGTATCCGCAGTACGCGACGCAGATTACGTCGGCGGCCAAGACCTCCTTCCTGGCGGGCGACCAGTACGCCTACATGGCGGGTATCCTGGCGGTGCTGCTAGGCGCGGCCCTGGTCTTCTTCTTCTTCCCCAAGCACGACAAGGAGAAGGAACTGCTGATGCAGTATCAGACCGAGGACATGGCGGCGCTACAGACGAAGATGGCCGAGACGCAGGCCGCGATCCCCGCCTCGGCCCCAGCGGCAAGGGCCTGATGCCGCTTGACGCCGGTCTGGCAATCTTCGCCCTGCTGCTGGCGCTGTACGGTGGGGTAGGCTTCCTGCTTGGCCGCTGGTCGATCACCATGCCCATGGTGTTCGTGGTTATCGGCGCGGTACTGGGTGGGTACGGCCTGCGCCTGGTTCCCATCACCCCTGACGCCGAGGCCGTCAAGCGCCTGACTGAGGCCACGCTGGCGATCCTGCTCTTCGCCGACGCCTCGACCCTGAACTTTTACACCTTGCGGCATGACGCCGGGCTGCCCGCGCGGCTGTTGGGCATCGGCCTGCCCTTGACCATCGCGCTGGGCGCGCTGGTAGCCTTCGTGCTGTTCCCCTCGCAGGGCTGGAGCTTCGCGCTGCTGGTGGCCGCGATTCTTGCCCCCACCGACGCGGCCCTCGGCCTGCCCATCTTCACCAACCCCAAGGTCCCCGTCCGCATCCGCCGCGCCCTGAACGTCGAGAGCGGCCTCAACGACGGCATCGCCACGCCCTTCGTGACCCTGTTCCTGGCCCTGGCCATCGCCGAGGAGGGCGCGAGTCAGCGCGGCTGGCTGGTGAACGCCGTCGAAGAACTTACCATCGCCGTCCTGGTGGGTATCGTGGTGGGCTTTGTGGGCGGGCGGCTGCTGGCCTACGCCCATCGCCGCGGCTGGACCCAGGGCGCGCCCCTCCAATTCGCCGTCCTGGCGCTGGCCTTCGGCGCGTACCTCGGCTCCGTCGCCCTGGGCGGTAACGGCTTTGTCGCCGCCTTCGTCGGCGGCATGGCCTTCGGCGTCGGCGCTCGCGGCCAGCTCGCCGAGGCGACCGAGTACAGCGAGAGCACCGGCACGCTCCTGTCGGTCCTGGTGTGGTCGATCTTCGGCGCGGTGTTCGTCGTGCCCGCCGCATTGCACGATGTTGACCCCCGTGCTATCCTGTACGCCCTGCTCAGCCTGACGGTGGTGCGCATGCTGCCGGTGTGGGTCGCCCTGGCGGGCCGTCGGTTACGCCCCGACACGCGGCTCCTGATGGGCTGGTTTGGCCCGCGCGGCCTCGCGTCGGTTGTCTTCGGCCTGCTGGCCGTCGATGCCCTGGGCCTGGCCCGCCCCGAGACGCACCTGCTGGCGACCGTCGTGACCTGGACGATTCTGCTGAGCGTCATCGCGCATGGCCTGTCGGCGCAACCCCTCGCCGCCTGGTACGCGCGCCGCCTGGCCGCCACGGGCGGCGAGATGCCCGAACTGGAAGACGTACCCGAAATAGGGACTCGCAGGGGCGCGCTGCCAGGCATCGCCGCGCATCCCTGACCACCATAGCATCGAGTCTTCGCTGTCGCAATCCAAGAAAGGACTCTATCCATGCCCGAGCAAACCGCACCCAATACTGTCTATCACATCATCGCCTTCGCCTTCCCTGGCCAGAAGCGAGCCGATGAAGTGGTCGACGACCTCAAGTCCAGCGCCAAAGCTGCGAACATGAAGATCGTGACGTCCGCCGTCGTCGAGGTGGACCCCAAAGGCAAGACCCACGTGGATGAAACCGGCCACGGCACAGCCGGCACGGCGGTCGGCCTGGTGACCGGTGGCCTGCTCGGTCTCATCGGCGGGCCGGCCGGCCTGCTCGTGTGGGCCCTCGGCGGCGCGGTTATCGGCGGCGTGGCCGGCAAGCGCGCTGGCCAGGTCATCCCCAAGGAAGATCTCGAAGCCCTCGGTCGCCAGCTCCCGCCCAACTCGTCGGCCTTCATCGTCATCGTCGAGGATAGGGACGCCGAGGCCGCCATCGACGCCATGCAAGGCTACAATGCCCAGGTGGTGACGTTGACCATCGGTGACCAGGTGTCGGGCGAGATCGACTCG
>JAHCIE010000443.1 GCA_026129385.1 Anaerolineae bacterium | reverse complement strand
AAGAATGATGCCATACGAGCCAACTGGGAGAAGGTCAAACGTGTATACAATCCTGTCTTCGTGGATTATATAGACCGCGAAATGCCTGCGTCCCTAGGCCCGAATCAGAGCAAACACTAACCCCGGAGCATCGGCGCTCCGGGGCCTTCTTCGTCTCGTCTCGTCTTGACCTTCAACGTCGGGAAGTGTAACATCAGGTCGGTCGAGACGAGGGCGTGGTCGTATTCGGCGGCGAGGGCGACCTCGCGTAAGGAGTTGGGCGAGTGCACCTAATGGTGAGGATAATTTCAGTGCCCGAAATGCCGCACAAGCCGCAGAACAGTCTATACACGTCTTCAACCGCAAGCGGTTGAACGAATTCGCCGCCAAGCATCCGGATACCAAGACTGCGCTGGAACACTGGTACAGGCTGGTCAAGACAGGGACATTCAGTTCGTTTACTGAGCTGCGTCGTGTTTTTCCCAGCGCCGATCAGGTAGGGAAGCTGACCGTCTTCAATATCGGTGGCAACAAGGTGCGACTGATTGCCGCCATTCACTATAATCGTCAGAGAGTGTACATCCGAGCGGTCCTGACACATGAGGAGTATGACCGGGGAACTTGGAAGGAGTAGGATGATGACGATGCGTGCTGTAGAGCGCGTCGAGCGAGTGTGGCCGGATGTGGCGCCGTTGGTATTTGTGCCTCATTCGACGGAGGACTACGAGCGTCTCGTCGAAACGCTGGATGAACTGATTGACATCGTCGGCGAGGACGAAACTCACCCGCTGGCCTCGCTCATGGAGATTATCGGGGTCCTCATCGAACGCTACGAGGACGAGCACGTTCCCGAGATCACCGAAGTGTAGCGATTGCGCGCCATGCTCGTGTGAACGTAAGGAGTTTCGCAATGCAAGCGATTGGTACTCTCATTTCGGCCCTGGTGATGCTGGGTCTGGCGGGGTTCGCGGGCATTCTGGGCCTGTGGACCTTCATGGGGGGCGTGCGGGGGCCGGCCGAGCGCCGCGCCAACCGCGCGTGGTATCGCGTTTTCATGGTGGGCGTGTCGCTCATCCTGTTCGTCCTGGCGCTGGGTTGCCTCAATTCAGTGGGGCAGATGCTTGGCCTCATCCCCCAGGGCGCTATTGTCGTCTCGTAACGCCATCCTCACCTCGCGGGAGAGCCTGATGCGCCGTGTATCCGATCTTGTGATGAAATCACCGGTGCGAGCCGCCCTGGACTGGCTCGACGGCCACGTCGAAGACGCGGTGGCCGACGCTGTTACGGTGTGCGAGATTCCCGCGCCCACCTTCCATGAGAAGCAGCGCGCGGCCTGGGTAGCCGAACGCTTCGCGGCGCTAGGCCTGGCCGACGTAGCGATGGACGAGATAGGCAATGTCTATGGCCGTCGCCCGGGCGCGGCGCGTGCGCCCAGCATCCTCCTGGCGGCCCACACCGACACGGTTTTCCCGGCCGGCACCGCCATCCAGGTGCGCCGCGCCGAGGGCCGCCTCTACGGACCCGGGCTGATTGACAACAGTATTGCGGTGGCTTCCCTGCTGGCCCTGGCACGCGCGCTCGATGCGACGCAGGTGAAGACGAAGGGCGACGTATGGCTGGTGGCGACGGTCGGTGAAGAGGGGCTGGGCAACCTGCGTGGGATACGGGCCGTGGTCGAGCGGCTCGGTGAGCGCGTGGCCGCCGTGGTGGCGGTCGAGGGTCAGGGCCTGGGTAAGGTCTACAACCGCTCCATCGGCTCGCGCCGCTATCAGATTACAGTGCGCGCGCCCGGCGGTCACAGTTGGGGAGCCTTTGGCAATCGTAGCGCGGTTCACGAGCTGTTCAAGCTCGGCGCGGCCATCGCGGCCCTGGACGTGCCCACCGCACCGAAAGTGACGTACAATATCGGCGTGGTGGGCGGCGGAACATCGGTCAACAGCATCGCCGAGGAGGCATATTGCCTGCTGGATATGCGCTCCGGTGACGCCGGGGCCTTGGACGATCTTGAGGCGCGGGTGATGGGCCTGGTGCAGCAGGCTAACGAGGTCGATGACGTGAGCGTGACGCCGACCCTCATCGGTGACCGGCCAGCCGGCTTCATGGTCGAGGATGCGCCGCTCATCCAGGCCTGCTTCGAGGCCTTGACGCTCATCGGAGCCGAAGCGGCGGGTCACGCCATCAAGCTTACGGAGGGCAGCACCGACGCCAACATCCCCATGAGCCTGGGCATTCCCTCTACGTGCATCGCCCTGACCACCGGCGGCGGCACTCACACCCTCGGCGAGTACATGGACGTCGACCCCGTGCGGCTAGGTCTGCGGCAACTGTTGCTGGTCACGCTGGCGGTGGTGGATGTGGCGTGAGAGGACGTAGAGCGTGGAGCGTGGAGCGTAGAGCGCGGGGGGTCATCTCGCTCCAGGGTTAACACACAGGCTACAAAGGCACGAGGAAGATGTATAGATCTTCGCTTCGTGCTTTTGTAGCCTGTGTGTTGCTGAAGACCAGACCTGACAGGTTGCTGGCAACCTGTCAGGTCTTGGGGCTGATGCCTAGCGTACGTGGCGCGGGTCGAGGGCGTCGCGCAGGCCGTCGCCAATGTAGTTGATGGCGATGACGGTCAGAAAGATCATCAGGCCGGGGAAGATGGCGACCCAGGGCGCGTAGGTCATCTGGGACTGGCCGTCCTTGAGCATGTTGCCCCAGCTAGCCGTAGGCGGCTGGACGCCGAATCCCAGGTAGCTGAGGCCCGACTCGGTGATGATGGCGGCGGCCACGGCCAGACTGGCGGCCACGATGACGGGACTCATGGAGTTGGGGAGCAGATGACTGAGGATGATTCGCCGATTGGATGCCCCCGACGCCCGCGCCGCCTCGGTAAACTCCTTCTCCTTCAGCGATAGAAACTGGGCGCGCACCAGTCGCGCCACGCCCATCCACGACAGCAGCCCGATCACCAGGATGATCGGCACGATACTGCCCGATCCCATCCCTAGAATCTTCTTGTCGCGCAGTAGCTGCGTCAGCAGAATCAGGATGAGCAGGCGCGGGATGGCCAGCGTGGCGTCGGTTGTGCGCATCAGGAAATTGTCGAGCCAGCCGCCGTAGTAGCCCGCGATGGCCCCCGTAATCGTGCCGAGGAGGATGGCGATGAGTACCGCCGATGCGCCGATGGTCAGCGAGATGCGCCCCCCGTACAATGCACGGGTGAACAGGTCCTGGCCGAGCTGATTGGTGCCAAAGGGGTGGCGGAGCGATGGCGGTTGGAGCTGCTCGCTGAGGTTGGATGCCGTGGGGTCGTAGGGTGTCAGCGCAGGCGCAAAAACGATGCTGGCGATGA
>JAHCIE010000442.1 GCA_026129385.1 Anaerolineae bacterium | reverse complement strand
GTCGTTGCTCATAGGGTGTTCCTGCTAAGCCACGACGAGGGGCTGCTTGGAGTAGTGGCTCAGCGGCTCGCCGCCGGTGTCGCGCACGACGACCACGTCCTCGACGCGCACCATCCAGCGGTCGTCCAGAATGATGCTCGGCTCGATGGTGAAGCACATGCCGTTAGTCAGCAGGGTGTCGTCGCCCGTGTTGAGGAAGGCTGGCTCGTGGACGTCCATGCCGATGCCGTGGCCCAGGCGGTGGCGAAACCCCGCGCCGTAGCCCGCGTCGTCGATGACCTGGCGCGCCACGGCGTCGAGCTGGGCAGCGGTAATCTTGCCGCTCCGCATGGCGGCGATACCGGCCGCCTGCGACGCCATCACCAGTTCGTGGGTGCGCAGATACTCGGCGGGCGGCTCGCCAATCCAGACGGTGCGCCCGAAGTCGGAGCAGTAGCCCTCATACACCGCGCCAAAGTCGAAGGGGACCGACGTGCCCGGCTCGATAGCGCGGTCAACGCGGCCCTTAGTGGCGAAGCCGGTCTTGTCGTAGCGCGGATTGATGATGTACAGTGCGGTGGGGAAGGAGGGCGCGTCCGAGCCGTGGAGCGTCATCTGATACTCCACCTCGGTCAGCAGTTCCAACTCCGTGATGCCCGGCTTCGTCTTCTTGAGCGCCTCGGCCATCGTCTTGTCCACGATGTCGCCCGCCTTCCGCATCAGGGCAATCTCCTGCTCGTCCTTGATCTGGCGCAGGGGATAGAATACCTCGGAGGCCAGGGCCAATTGCGTGCCGGGCAGCAGTCTCTGGAAGTTCACGACAAAGCTGGCCCAGGCGCGATCCTCGACGGCGACCTTCTGGCCCTGGAGATTGAAGTCCTTGAGCACGCCGCGCACCAACTCGGCGGGGTCGCCCCGGTCAGGCAGGACGCGCATGTCCAGGCCGGGGATGTTGCCCAGGTCGAAGTCGGCGACCATGCGCGGCACGGTCAGGATGGGGCCTTTGTCGAGGCCGATGAACGCGCCGTTGAGCCAGCCGCCGGGATAGACGGTGTAGGTGAAGCCGGGCACGTGACGCTCGATACCCAGCAGCCATTGGAGGTTGGCCGATTGGGGCAGGTAGAGCAGGCCAATGCCGAGTTCCTCCATGCGAGCGCGAGCGCGCGCCAGGCGCGCGGCATAGTTGATCGTCATGCGGTCCTCCGTGGAAAGGGGTGGAGATTAGCTCTGGCCGCCGAATGGAATTCGGTGTCTGACACGACAAGCCTGCTCCAAGCAGGCTACGGAGTCCGCCCGTGGGCGACTGGGGCTGCCTGAGGTCCTAATCTGCCTCGGCAGGTCTTCGCTACCAGGCCGCGACTTCCAGTCGTGGACGCCGCTTGGCTTACAGGTTACGGCGTAGGCGCGGGTCGAGGGCGTCGCGCAGGCCGTCGCCGACGAAGTTGAAGGCGAGGACGACCGTTAGAATCGCCAGGCCAGGGAAGGCCGCCACCCACCACTGGTCAAAAGAGTTGATGCCATCGGCGACCATGCGCCCCCACTCCGGGGTGGGCGGGACAGCGCCCAGGCCCAGGAAGCTCAGGCCGGCAAAGGTGAGAATCGCCGTACCCAGGCCGAGGGTCGCCATGACAATGGCCGGGCCGAGGGTGTTGGGGATGACGGTGCGGAACAGGATGCGTGACTGCGGCGCACCCACCGCGTGCGAGGCGGCGACGTACTCGTTCTGCTTGACAGACAGAACGAGGCCGCGCACGACGCGGCCATAGGCGGGCCACGACACGATGATCAAGGCAATCGCGGCATGCTCCAGGCCCGCGCCGAGGGCTGCCGCGACGGCCATGGCGAGGATGATGGGCGGGAATGCCATGACGAGATCCGTCACGCGCATCAGGCCCTGGTCCCACGCGCCGCCCGCGTAGCCCGCGACCGAGCCGAGGCCCGCGCCGATCACGGTGGCAAAAATGACGATGATGAAGCCCACCGGCAGCGAGATGCGCCCGCCGTACAGGACGCGGCTGAGCACATCGCGGCCCAGTTCGTCGGTACCCATGAGGTGCGTCGCGCTGGGGGGCTGGAGGCGCTCGCGGACATTCTGCTTGAGCGGGTCGTAGGGAGCGATAACGGGCGCAGACAGGCTAACGACAATCCAGAATATGACGACGATGATGCCGATCAGAGTGAGCACGTTGCGGCGCAGAAAGCGGCTTGTCGTGGCCACCCGCGACGTCCGCGCGACAGGGGACCAGCGGTTATCGATGACCCAGGCTGCCTCGTTCCTTTGGGTGGCGGTAGGTGTCTCAGCCAAAACAATCCCCTCTTAGCCTGTGCGCAGTCGCGGGTCCAGGAAGACGTACACAATGTCGACAACCAGATTGGTCAGGGCGAACAGGATGGCGATGAGCAGGGTGACGCCCAGGATGGCCGGAAAGTCCAGGCTGACGGTCGCGCCGAAGGCGTAGCGTCCGATGCCCGGCCAGGCGAAGATGGTCTCGGTGAGGACCGCGCCCGACATGATGTCGGCCAGGGCCAGGCCGACCACTGTGACTGTAGGAATGAGCGAGTTACGCAGCGCGTGCTGGACGATGATGCGAGTCTCACTCGCGCCCTTGGCGCGCGCGGTGCGGATGTAGTCGCTAGACAGCACTTCGAGCATGCTAGAGCGAGTCATGCGGGTGATAAGGCCCGCCGTCGCCAGACCCAACACCAACGCCGGCAGGAACAGGTGGCGCAGCGACGACCAGAAGGCGGGCATGTTGCCGGTCAGCAGGCTATCCACCACAAACATACCGGTGATGCGGGTAGGCTCGGCCATGCCCGTGTCGAGGCGACCCGGTCCCGGCAGCCAGCCCAGCCGCAGGTAGAAGACATACAGGGCGACGAGGGCCAGCCAGAACACAGGCGCCGCCACCCCCAACAGCGAGGTGACGCGCGCCGCGTGGTCCACAGGATGATTGCGCTTGACGGCCGAGATCATGCCCAGCGGGATACCGACCAGGATGCTGAACAGCACCGCCGCCGCGGCTAATTCGATGCTGGCGGGGAAGTAGCGCGCCAGGTCCTGTGTGACCGGCTCCTTGGTCTTGATGGACACGCCCAGGTTGCCCTGGCTGAGGTTCTTGAGAAAGGTGAAATACTGGACGTACAGGGGCTGGTCCAGCCCCCACTCCTCGCGGAAGGCCGCCACGATGACGGGGTTGTCCATGGAGCGTTGACCCAGGTGGGCAGCGACGGGATCGCCCGGCAGCGCGTGGGACACCAGGAAAACCACCAGGGTCAACCCGATGATGAGGGGGATGAGGATGAGGACGCGCCGGATGATGTACTGGGTAACGTTCATGTCGCGAGGCTCATTCCAGGCCGTGGTCG
>JAHCIE010000441.1 GCA_026129385.1 Anaerolineae bacterium | reverse complement strand
GATCGGCCGCGCTCGTTCCAGGAATGGATGGTCGGCATGTTCCGCCGCACCGAGCGCCACGAGGAGATGTGGGCGCTGCGGGACGTGAGCTTCCGTATCGGGCGCGGCGAGGCGGTGGCCTTCATCGGCTCCAACGGCGCGGGCAAGAGCAGCCTGTTGAAGCTGGTCAGCGGCATTCTGGCCCCAACCGAAGGCGCGGTCAGCGTCAATGGGCGCATCTCCGGCTTGCTGGAGTTGGGCGCGGGCTTTCACCCCGAGCTGACTGGGCGGGAGAATGTGTACCTGAACGGCTCCATCCTCGGCCTCGACCGCCGCGAGGTAGATTCCCTCTTCCCGGCCATCGTTCGCTTCGCCGAGATGGAGGCCTTCATCGACATGCCTGTCAAGCACTACTCATCTGGCATGTACATGCGGCTGGGATTCGCCGTCGCCATCCACTCCAAGCCGGATATCCTGCTGGTGGACGAGGTGCTGGCGGTAGGCGATGCCGCCTTTCAGGCTAAGTGCCTCAATCGCATCCTCGACCTCAAGAAGCGCGGCGCGACCATTCTGTTCGTCAGCCACGACCTGGACTCGGTCCGCAAGTTGTGTAACCGCGCCATCTGGATCGACCGCAGCCGGGTGCGTGCCGAAGGCCCGCCCGCCCAGGTCATCGCCGCCTACCTGGACAAGGTGGCCGCGCAGCAGCTCGCCGATCGCGCCGAGGAGGACGCTGCCGAGGCGGCTGCCCCCGCGATTCTGGTGGACGATAGGGCGGTGGACACAGCCACGCCCCATCTCCAATCTCCAATCTCCAATCCCTCCTCCGATACGCGCTGGGGGACGCGCCAGGTGGAGATCACAGCCGTCGAGTGCCTGGGCGCAGACGGCCAGCCGTCCGATGCCTTCGACACCGGCGCGGCGTTCTGCGTGCGGATTCACTACGACGCCCATCAGCCCATCGAGCATCCCATGTTCGGCCTCGCCATCCACCACGAGGAAGGCGCGCACGTGTCGGGGCCGAACACCGTCTACGCGGGCTTCGACATCCCGCGCATCCACGGCGTCGGCTACGTCGACTACGTCGTGGACATCTTGCCCCTGCTGGCGGGCCAGTACGTGCTGACGGCGGCCATCTACGACCATTGGGAGACCGGCGCGTACGATCACCACGACCAGATGTACCGCTTCCGCGTCCGCCCCGGCCATGCTGAACACTATGGCCTCGTCACCCTCAACGGGCGCTGGAGCGCGAGCGCGGCCGAGGGGGCGGCCCTGGCCCTGGGTGAGGACGCGCCATGAGCCGCCACCCGGCCGACGTGATCGAGATTCGGGACGCGGCCGCCGATGTCGAGGCCTTGATGACGCTGATTCGCGACCGCGCTGCCCAACGGCGCGACCGGGCCGATACCTCCCTGGACCTGGACGCCACGACGCGCGCAGTCTTCGCGGCAGCAGGAGTCGCGCCCGCCGCCGACATCGACGCTAGCCTGACCGCTGCGCTGCCCACTCCCCCGCCCCCCGGCCAGGAGACCCTGCCTGCCCTGCGGGACCTCAACGCCCAGTGGATGATTCGCGAGCAGCCCTTCACATCCAACACGCCCTTGATAGGGCCGCTCATCGTCAAGGTCCGCGACGCCTGGAACTGGATGTCGACCAAGTGGTACGTGCGGCCCCTGCTCCAACAAATCACAGCCTTCAACCTGTCCGCCGTCCGTGCCTTCCGCGATGTCGAAGCCGAGCAGGGCCGCGTCGCCGACCGCCTCCGCGAACTGGAAGCCCTGACGCGGCAGCAGGCCGCCGAGATTGAGGCGCTGCGCCACGACGTGCAGCGCCTGCGCGCCGAGCGGCACACCGATACACAGCCACCCGACCCCGGGGCGCGCTCATGATGACGGTGCATCAGCTGGCATCGTCGTTTGCGTATGGGGACGCCATTACGAACCACATCCTTGCCCTGGACGCCGCGCTCCGCGAGTGGGGCTACACGAGCCGCATCTACGCCGAGCGGGTAGAGGCGCGGTTGCACTCCCTGGCCCAGCCTGACTCGGCCTACCTGCCCGCCATCGAGCGGCCCGACGACATCCTCATCTATCACTACTCGGCCTACTCAGCCAACACGCAGCTCTATCAGCGGTCGCGCAATCGGCGGCTACTGGTCTATCACAACATCACCCCGCCCGAATACCTCACCGCCTACGATGCTGATCTCGCGGCCGTCTGCCGACTGGGGCGCGACGCGCTGCCCCAGCTACGCGACGCCGACCTCGCCGCTGGCGTCTCTGAGACAAACCGCCGCGAGCTACTGGCCGCCGGCTTCGACCCCCGGCGCGCCGCCGTCCTGCCCATCCTCCTGAATCTGGCCGCCTGGGATACCACGCCGCCCAATGCGCGCCTCGCCCAGCGACTATCGGACGGGCGGGTCAACGTCCTGTTTGTGGGTCGTGTCGTCCCCAACAAGGCCTTCGAGGATGTGATCGCGATTTTCGCCGCCTATCGCCGCGCCATCCAGCCCGACGCCCGGCTGTCCCTGGTGGGAGCGCGCCTCCTGCCGCGCTACAGCGCGGTCCTCGACCGGCTGGTGGAACAGCTGGGGCTAGGCGATGCCGTGACCTTCACCGACCGCGTCCCCCTCGCCGATTTGAGAGCCTACTACGAAACCGCCCACGTTTTTCTCTCGGCCAGCCGCCACGAAGGCTTCTGCGTTCCCCTTCTGGAGAGCATGCACTTTGGCGTGCCCATCCTGGCCTACGCGGCCGCTGCCGTGCCCGAGACCCTGGGCGCGTCGGGGGTCGTATATCGCCGCTTCGACTACCCCGTGCTGGCCGAGACGCTGCATCTCCTGGCGACCGACGCCGCGACGCGGGCCAGGCTCATCGCCGGGCAGCGGGCGCGGCTGGCCGACTTCGCTCCGCCGCGCGTCGCAGGGCTATGGCGTCTCGCCCTTGAGCAGGCAGCCGCCCCCGGCGCGCGCTAGCCATGCCTGTGCTTGGCGAACGGCGGACCTCGCAGTAAAATACCCCCATGCGTGTCTCCATCGTCGTACAACGATACGGGCCAGACGTCCTGGGCGGCGCCGAGCGCCACGCGCGCCAGGTGGCCGAGCGGCTGGCCGAGTTCTACTCCGTGGACGTGCTGACCTCGTGCGCCCTGGACTACACGACGTGGGCTAACCACTACCCGCCCGGCGACAGCGTCCTCAACGGTGTCACCGTGCGCCGCTTCCCAACGCGCCACCCGCGCCCGGCCAACATCGACGACCTGTGGGGCCGCGCCTACCTGCACGGCCATTCCCTGGACGACGAGCTAGCCTGGCTGCGCGCGCAAGGCCCCTACACGCCCCCCTTGCTGGACTACCTGCGCCGCCACCGC
>JAHCIE010000440.1 GCA_026129385.1 Anaerolineae bacterium | reverse complement strand
CGCCATCGACAGGCAGTTGCAGGTTCATGACCTGGTTGAGGGACGCCTGTAGCCAGCGGGTGTACTCCGAGGCCGCCGGGCCTCCAGTCGTCGGCCACAGCGGGGCAACGGGATACGGGTATGGGTAGGGACGTGGGCGCGGTCGGCGCGGCGGATATGGCGGCAGGGGGCGCCGCTGGCCGCCGGCCTGAGGGCGCGGCGCGAGAGGTCGCGACGGCGGGCGGGAGGGTGTCATCCTGCGCGATGGCGGGCGGAAGGTGGGCGTCGCTCGGAACGACGCCCCACCGCGCGGCGCGAAGCTGCGTCGGAACTCCTCTTCCATCTCCTGCTCGGAACGCCAGTCATCCTCGGCTTCGTACTCGAACGCTTCACGAGGCAAAGCGGCCATGTCTATCTCCTCTCGCGCCGCGCTGCATGAGGGACGTGGCCCACCCGCGTCTGGCGCTCATGCGACCCGCACGGGGCCGTCGTCACTCGTCACCTCAGCCAGGCTGTTCCGGCTGGGCTATGATCGGTTCCAGCGCCGTCGCCAGGGCGTCCACGGCCCGCTCGATAGCCTCTCGCCGATGGCGGGCCGTCAGTACGAGCGTGATGTGCCCTGTGTCCGCCTCGCCGCCCCGCACTAGGGTTCGCACGCCGACCGCCAGCAGACGCCGGTGTACTTCCTGGGCCGTTGTGGCCGGTAGTGGTGGTAGACTCTGCACCGGGAACAGCCCCCCCGTTGTTCGCAGCCCCCCATCGTTCAGCCGCCGCTGAAACAGGGCGACGCGCGCGGCGAGGCGGTGGCGGGCCGTCTCGCCCACCTGGTCGTTGAGGTCAAGGGCGTGGCGCGCGGCGTGGATGTGGGCCGCCGATGGCGGGCTGCAATGCACGCGGGTCTGACTGGCGGCTTTGAACCGCTCGATCCTATCCGCGCTCCCCGACAGGCACGTGACCGGGACACCGAGCGCCTTTGCCAGCGAGGCCACGATCAGGATGTTCGGCCCGCGCAGACCCAGCCGCCGCAGCGACCCGCCACCGCCGTGTCCGTAGGGGGCGGCGCGCGACGGTGCTTCGCCGAGCAGCCCCAGCGCCTGCGTATCGTCGATAACCAGTAGCCCGTCGCGGGGCTGAATCGCCGCCCGGTACTCGCGCAGCGGCGAGCTTACGCCGCAGCAGACGCACACGCCGTCGGTGACGACGATGGGCCGTAATCGCGGCTCCGCCTCGACCAGGCGGCGGAGCGCGGCGACGTCACGATGCGGAAAGTGACGCACCGGCACGCCACGCATGGCGGCCTGGAGGGTGGCCCAGCGGGCGATGGGGTACGCGCCCGCGTCGACATACACGGCCGTGCCCTCGCGACCCAACCAGCCAAACACATCCCAGAAGACGTGGAGCGCCGACGTCCCCAGCGCACCCGCCTCGCAGCCCTGGAGCCGCGCCAGTCGCTCTGCAACGAGGTTCGCGCCCGGTGGGTCGGCCAGGGCGGCCGGCGCTCCCGTGGTCAGGCGCGGCCACGGGGGCAGCGATGGGTGGGCGTGCCAGAAGCCGAGATACAGGGCAGAGGTGAAGTCCAGCACGGCGGCGTCTCCTAAGAAACTCATTCGTAGCGACTGTCATGCCGAGGCTCGGCGAGGCATCTCTGCCAGGGCCGCCACAGAGACCCCTCCTGGCGTCGGAGTGGCAGTCGGGTACCTTCTACGAGGCGCGCGCGTCGCGGCGCGCGCGGAACCGCGACGTTGTCGGCGCGGGCGCGGGCAGCGATGCCCCGCCCGGCCCGCTGCCGTTCGCGCGCAACAGCAGGGTGGAGGGCTGCGTGGCGATGAGGTTGCGCTGCTGCGGGCTGGTGGCGTCGGCGGTGAGGTCGACACCCGTCACGATGCGGTAGGCGTGGATGTACGACTGGATCTGCGACCGCCAGTAGCGCGCCCACACTTTGGCCTGGTCGCGGGTGGCGTCGTTCCATCGGCCGAAGCGGACCGTGAGCAGAATCTGCTCGCCGAAGTGGCCCAGATCGCGGAAGTGCATAATATTGGCGCCCGGCCAGCCCTGCAGACGCTTCATGGCGTCCACGCGGTCCATCCACGGCTCCGGATAGTCGACCATGATGCGGGTCGGCAGCGCCTCGCGGAATTCCGGCCGCGCCAACAGCCACTGCTGCATCAGCATCTCGACACGAGCGGTAGAGGGCAGGTCGCCCCATTGGTTGTGCTGGCCCTCGGTCAGTTGCAGGTGCAGGTCGCGCAGGGCGATGAGGATCGGGAAGGCGTCGGACACGACCGTCGTGTCGTCGTCCTGGCGGTAGAACTGGGTGCACAGGTATAGCAGGCTGTGGAACGCTTCCAGGAACTTGCTGCGGCTGTCGGCGGTGCGCAGGGGCGGCACGGCCTTGCCCTCGAGGGTCAGCCCGTAGTGATGGTCGTACTCGTAGGCGCGGCGGATGACCGACAGGCGATGCTGCTCATCCTGGACGTAACCCCATAGCAGGTTGTTGAGGGGGCGCAGCGGGTCCAGTTCCATCATCGCCAGGGGGTCGCGTTCAGCCGGGCCGCGGATGTTCTGGAAGCGGCGGCTGACGGCGTTCATCGTCTGAACCAGCAGCCCCTGCTCGTGCCAGTACGACCAGATCAACTCCATCAGGCACGGAGCGATCAGCTTCTCGCGCAGGATGCCATAGCACCGCTCAGCTGCGTCTTCTTGATCGCGCCGAGTGATGTCGTCGTCGCGGAAGATGGCCGACTTGAGACGGATATCCGACAACTTGCGACGGATGACGGCCAGGTAAGGCAGCACGCGGGAAGATGTCCCATTGACCTGCTCGAGGTAGGTGTCAAACCAGCGTTGGCTCAGCTGGAGCTGGTTGACAGTGATGTCGCGCTCCTCCGCGGGCTGCACGAAGCGAGGATCATTCAGCAACGCCGTGAAGGTATCCTCGTCGGCGAAGGGCACGATGCCGCAGCCCGCGCTGACGAAGGCCTCGGTGGCGACTTTCAGCAGGCGATAGGCATCGGTATCGGTGAAGGGCAGGAAGCGCCGCTCGCGGAGCGCGAGGCGGATCCGGTTGACAAGAAGGGCGTCCTCGGGCGAGGTCAGTGTTCGTGGGGGTAGCGTCCCCCCGCACAGGATGAAGTCCATGAAGTCGAAGTAGTTGTTGAACGACAACCATTCGGTGCTATACTCGACGGTCAGCCAGAGCGGTAGATCGGGTGTGGCGGCCGCCGAGCTGCGGCTCAGGCGTGTCGAGACGGTGACGGATGGCCGTCGCCCGCTACCCTCCTGGTTCACCAGGTCCGGCTCGCCGAAGATACGCTGCATTCGCCCCAGGTCGGGGGCCTGCTCGCCGGGGAGGTCGACAACGCGAGTGGTGCGCGTCTCTTCCACGACGCGCG
>JAHCIE010000044.1 GCA_026129385.1 Anaerolineae bacterium | reverse complement strand
GCTGTCCGACAAGGCACGCGCAAGGCTGACAAGCGTCGACCTTGACACGATTCTTGCCGTCGCCTTGACGGAGATCGCCCAGGACTTTCCGGATACCTGGCGCGAGCAGCTCGTCTATCGTTTTCTCTTGAATCGGGGGGATACCCTCGGCGGCAGCATGCGCAACCTGACAGGCGCAGCGGCAGGTGCTCAACTGGCTAGGGCTATCGCGGGCGCACTTCAGAAGAGATCGACCGACTTCGTTGTGGGCACTGCGGCGCGCAACCCGCAGAAGGTCGTTCGCATGTCTTGGGGGAGTCGCGTCCTGGTCTTCGATCGCAAGCCACGCTTCGTCGACAAAAGCATAGACGCCATCTTGCTGGAAGCCGATAGCCTACTGGTCGGAGGACTGAGCATGGTCGAACAGCCCAGCCAGTATCTCGCATGTGGGGAACTCAAGGGCGGCATCGACCCGGCGGGCGCAGACGAACACTGGAAGACGGCCCGCAGCGCCTTCGAGCGAATCCGAGCGGGCTTTCAGCGCCAGAGCCTTGCCCCGCCCGCCCTGTTCTTTATAGCCGCCGCGATAGAACGTGCCATGGCCGACGAGATCTTCGCTGACCTGGAGAGCGGGCGATTGACCTATGCTGCTAACCTCACGAAGCCAGAGCAACTTGAGGATCTCGCGTCGTGGCTCGTGGCTCTCTAGCGCGTCGCCAGATGTAGACGCACTTGCGCACCTCTTCGCGCCCGTGCTCGCTCATCTGCTGGCTGCTGTTCCCCTTCCCGCGCGGAAGGACCCAGATAGTTTCCACCGAGAAGCCCGCCCGTTTCGCCATGTCGGATAAGATGAGGTCAACAGGCACGTGCGCGCCTTGATAGCGGACGTTGTCATTGACCATCACCAGGGGCGCTCCCGGCTTCAGCAGCCGCGCACCCTCAAAGATGACCAGCGACATTTCCCTAAAGTAGTTGCGCACCATGCGTGGGATGCCGGGATTGTTGATAGAGCCGTCCTGGCGGCAGGCCTCCAGATAGCCGAGGATGTTGGCAAGTAACTCTTGGGATGCAAAGGCGTTCTGGGCCTCTTCGTACAGCGTTGGGCCGAACTTATCCGCTAGATCAGCCTTCTCGCGATTCTCCACGGTACACGACAGCATCGCTTGTCGGAGGTCGCGAATCCCCGCCTCGCCAATGCCCATCATCGCCAGTTCAAGGGCATAGGTGCGTGTATAGTCGTAGCGGTTGCAGTAGGGCGGTGAGGTCACCAGCCCATCGTATTTCTCGGCGGGCAATTGCGGCATGATGTCCAGGCAAGAGCCTACGAGCAGCTCGATTTCCCCCAGGCGCTGCGCCGATCGTGTGACATCGAAGAGAGTACGCGGGATATAGTAGCCGCTATCCAGGGCCCCTAAGTCAGCCTCCATCTCGGCCAGCTTCGCGGTGATAGCCTCGGTGAAGTCGAGGATACGACCCTTGTCAAAGGGCTTACTTCCAGCGCGTCGCCCAGAGCGGTAGTCCCAGCGCAGATACTGACCGTCCTTGCGGGTGTAGCTGATGGCCTCAAGTACCGATAGAGCCGCGAAGCGGAGGATACGACCCATCCTGGTGTCGGGCAAGGCAGTGGTCTCAAATAGATAGCGCCCTAACTGATACTCGGTCGCGGGCGGAAAGGCCCCCGCCGTGATGGTGATATGCCCGAAAGACTCCGTTGGCCCCGACTGCTCCCACGACCGCTCGGCCGCGAAGGCAGCGATGCTGTCGGCGACGCTGACCCGGTCTAGCTGAAGCAGCAGCCGCTTGACCTCGATGGCCTCGGCGCTGCTAGGCAGGAGTTCAACGCCTGTCGCATCCATGCCCAGGTCACTGGCAGCGAACAGGGCCGTTCCGGCGCCAGCGAACGGGTCGAGGATGTGTCCGGCCTCAATGCCGGTTCTCTCGAATACGTACCGCATGAGGGCCGCCGAGAAGCCCTCTTTGTACTTGAACCAGCGATGCGCGGTCTCCGTCTTGTTCGCCTGGAAACTGACCAGCTTGCGATCCAGGTCGGGGTTAACGACCAGGACATCAGCGTACTCACCAGCAAGCGTTTGCTCAGCGGCTCGAATGGAGGCTAGCATCGGGGTCTTATCAGTCATGGGAAGGCCATCCAGATCTCAAGGGGTTCCGCCTGCGCATATCACAGTGTACGCGCGGTGAGCCAGAACTGCAACCTATCGCCTGCTCGCGACGTTCTCTCTCAAAGAGGACACTAGGAAAACGCAGCTTGCACTTCCTGGCCCATCTCACGTTTCACGTTTCACGTTGCACGCCCTATAATGGGATGCATGCCCGCACCACACACGCTTCCAGGGAGAACCATCCTATGACCACACCCCGCGCCACCATCGGCGTCATTGGCGGGACCGGGCTATACAGCATGCCGGAATTGACCGAGGTCGAAAACATCGCCGTCGCGACCCCCTTCGGCCCGCCCAGTGATCGCATCACCCTCGGCGCGCTGGCGGGGCAGCGCGTCGCATTCCTGCCCCGCCACGGCCGCGGCCACCGCCTCAGCCCCACCGAGCTGCCCGTCCGCGCCAACCTCTGGGCGCTCAAGAGCCTCGGCGTCGAGACAGTCGTCTCGGTCAGCGCCGTCGGCAGCCTGCGCGAGGAGATCGCCCCCGCCGACATCGTCATCCCCGACCAGCTCTTCGACCGTACCCGCCAGCGCGCCAACACCTTCTTCACCGACGGCATCGTCGCCCACGTCGGCATCGCCGACCCCTTCTGCGCCACGCTACGCCGCGTCCTGCTGGAGTCAGCGCGCGCCGTCGCCACCACCCCAGTTGTCGATGGCGGCACGCTGGTTGTTATCGAAGGACCACAGTTCTCCACCAAAGGCGAGTCGCGCGTCTTCCGCCAGTGGGGGCTAGACATCATCGGTATGACCACCCTGCCTGAGGCGCGCCTGGCCCGCGAAGCCGAGCTGGCCTATGCCGTCATCGCCCTCGTCACCGACTACGATGTCTGGCACGCCAGTGCGGAACCCGTGACGACGGATGCCGTCTTAAGAGTGTTGGCGCAAAACGCCCGCGTCGCCCAACGCATCCTGGCGACCGCCGTGCCGCGCATCGCCGCCGCCGGCTGCGACGACGGCTGCCACCACGCCCTCGCGACGGCCATCGCCACCACCCCCGACGCCATCCCGGCCGAGGCCCGCGCCCGCCTGGCCCTGCTGCTCGACAAGTACCTCGGGTAGAGCTAAGACGAACACCAAGACTTTAGACAGGATGGACAGGATGAACAGAATGGAAGAGCGGGGACCAAGACCAAGAGTCTAGACTCCTGGTCTTACCATCCTGTCCATCCTGTCTCGACTCCTGGTCTTACCATCCTGTTCATCCTGTTCATCCTGTTCATCCTGTCTAGACTCTTCGTCTCGGTCTCAGGTGCTCACATGACCACACTCTCCGCTCCACGCTCCACGCTCCACGCCCCCCGCCCCCGCTGGCGCGAGCTGGGCCTGCTCCTATTCCCGGCCTTGCTGGCCCTGGGCAGCTTCGCCCTGCTGACAATGGTCCTCCAGGAGCGAACGCCGACCCTCGCCGATCTGCGCCCCGCCCTCGTCCTCAGCGGCGGGCTGCTCGTCGCCAGCCTGGCCCTGGCCTGGCAGGCCCCCACTGCCGACCCGTACCTTCTGCCCACCGTCGGCTGCCTCCAAGCCCTCGGCCTGGTAATGACCTACCGCCTCGCGCCCGGGCTCGCTGGCCGTCAGCTCAACTGGCTGCTGCTCGGCTTGGCTGCCTTCGTCGCCGCCATCCTCCTCATGCCCCGCGACCTGCGCTGGCTGCAACGCTACCCCTACGTCTGGGGCGCACTTGGCCTCGGCCTGCTCGCCGTCACCCTCATCGCTGGCCGCGCCGACGGCGGCGCGGGGCCAAGCGCCTCGTCGGTCAGTCTCGGCCCGCTCTCCTTCCAGCCGCCTGAGTTGGTGCGCATCCTGCTCGTCGTCTTCCTGGCCGGCTTCCTCGAACGCTGGCGCGAGCAACTGATGACCCCCTCCTACCGCATCGCCTGGGGCGCGCTCTCCCTGCCCCAACCCCAGGCCATCGGCGGCATGCTCATCATGTGGGGGCTGTCCATGGCCTTCTTCATCCTCCAGCGCGACCTCGGCCCCGCCCTGCTGTTCTACGGCGTCTTCCTGGTCATGCTCTACGTCGCCACCGGCCGCGCCCGGTATGTCATCGTCGGTCTGCTGCTGTTCATCGCCAGTACGTTCCTCGTCGTGCAGTTGTTTAGCTACGTCCGCACCCGCTTCGACATCCTGCTCGACCCCTGGTCCGTCGCCGACGCCGCCGGCTTCCAGATCGTCCAGGGCCTCATCGCCGTCGCGTCGGGCGGCCTCGTCGGCGAAGGCCTCGGCTACGGCTACGCCAACTACATCCCCGCCGTCCACACTGACTACATCTTCAACGCCATCGCCGAGGAGTGGGGCCTGCTGGGCGCGTTCGCCGTGCTGGCCCTGTTCGCCGTGTTCGCCGCTCGCGGTTACCACATCGCCATGACCGCCCGCGACGAATTCGGCCAACTCCTGGCGGTGGGCCTGACCAGTGTCGTCGTCCTGCAAACCCTTATCATCATCGGCGGCAACCTCAAGCTCATCCCGCTGACCGGCGTCACCCTGTCCTTCGTCAGCTACGGCGGCAGCTCCCTGCTGACCTCGTACATGTTGCTCGCCCTGCTGCTCAAGATACCCGCTCGCGGCGCTGGGGGTGGGGCATGAACGGCAACATCCTGCGCGTCGGCTGGCTATCGCTGCTGACGGTGCTGCTGCTCAGCCTGGGCCTCGCCTACTGGGGCCTGGTGCGCGCGCCGGAGCTACAGGCCCTCCCCAACAACGCCCGCAGCGTCGAGTTCGAGCGCAAGATTCAGCGCGGCCGCATCCTCGACCGCAACGGCCAGGTGCTGGCCGAAACGAAGCTGACCCCCGACGGCCCGCAGCGCGTCTACACCTACCCGCCCCTCGCGCCGGTGCTGGGCTACTCCAGCCTGCGCTACGGCCAGGGCGGCGTCGAAGCCGCCTTCAACGACGAGCTACGCGGCAATGTTACGGGCGACTCCTGGGAGGCCCTGCGCTACAAGCTGCTCCACCAGACCCCCGTCGGCCACGATGTCACCCTCACCCTCGACCTCCGCTTGCAGCAGGCCGCCGACCAGGCGCTAGGCAACCGACGCGGCGCCATCGTCCTGACGAGCACCGACGGCGAAATCCTGGCCATGGCGAGCCACCCCAGCTACGACCCCAACCGCTTCGACGAGCTATTCCCGCAGCTCAGCGCCGACCCCGCCGCGCCCCTGGTCAACCGCGCTACCCAGGGCCTCTACCCACCCGGCTCAACCTGGAAAACGATGACTCTTGCCGCCGGACTGGACAGCGGCGTGACTCAACTCAGCCGTGTCGTCAACGACGGCGCGGAGACGCTGACCGTCAGCGGCTTCCCCATCCGCTGCAACAACAACCCGCCGGGCGTCAACAGCTTCGACATCGCCCACGCCTTCGGCTGGTCGTGCAACCTGACCTTCGCCCGCATGGCCCTCGAGACCGGCGAGCCGCGCTACACCCAGTACGCCAACGCCTTCCAGGCGTCGTCCAGCCTGCCGCTAGAGATCCCCGTCGCGAAGGCGCAGCTGTCGCGCAACCCGCTCACCAACCCGGTGCTGCTGGCCTCGACCGGCTTCGGCCAGGGCGAGCTACTGCAAACCCCGCTACACATGGCAAGCCTCGGCGCAACCGTCGCCAACGACGGCCGCACCCCGCGCCCGCACCTCCTCCTCGCCATTAAGGACGCCGAGGGGCGCGTCCTGCGCGGCCCCGATAGCGGCGTCCTGGCATCCCCCATCCGCCCCGACAGCGCGGCCCAGGTGCGCGAAGCCATGCGTGTCGCCGTCGAGAACGGTTACGCCTCTGGTGCAAAGGTCCAGGGCTACGCCGTGGGCGGCAAAACCGGCACCGCCGAGACCGGCCAGGCCACCCCACCCCACGCCTGGTTCCTGGGCGTCGCCCCGCTGGACGAACCCCGCTATGCGGTTTCAGTGCTGGTGGAGAATGGCGGCGAAGGTTCCCAAGTCGCAGCGCCGCTGGCCCAGCGAGTGCTGGCCGCGGCGCTGAAGGGACCGTGAGAGAGACTAGAGGTTAGGGATTGGAGGTTAGAGATTGGGACTGGAATCTCCAATCCCTAATCCCTAATCTCCAATCCCCTCCCCGTCTACCGCAGCGTCTTCGCGCTGGCGATGTTGGAGTAGGCCGAGTCGCCACTCCCGTTGGTGGCACGCACCCGGTAGCGATACGTAGTGTTGCGCGTCAACCCCGTGTTGCTGTACGACGTCACGTTCGCCCCCACCGTCGCCACCTGCACGAAGTTGGTGCAGTTCGAGCCGGAGCAGCGCTCAATCTTGAAGCCCGTCTCGTTGTTGGCGTTGTCGGTCCAGGCCAGGTTGATCTGGGTACGCGAGATGGCCGTCGCCGTCAGGCTGCTCGGCGCGGCGGGCACGGCGGGCGTGGTGTCGGCCAGCGCCGTCGCGCCGTCCACCACCAGCGCGAACGGCTGCGGGCCGTTGGGCACGTTGAAGCCCTTGACAGTGATGGTCCATGTGCCCGCCGCCGCCGCCGAGATGTAAACGTTCTCGACATTGTTCTTGCGGTCGGCGCTACCGCCGGTCTGCGACCAGCCGCCGCTGAACACGTTGCCGAGGTACAGCGGCGCGCCACCCGGCCCGCGGACTTCCACGTCCAGGTCGTTGACCAGGTTCGTGGCCGCGCTCGTCGACGAGGGGTAGTCGCTCCACACGACCGTGATCTTGAGGGCAGCGCCGCCGCCGGTCGTAGCCGAGTAGGTGCGGCTGCCGCCTGTGCTAAGGCCGGCCGTCTGGTCAACAAACCTGGCGCTACCATCCGTCGCATTGGCGATGTTGACGCGGCCCCAGCCCTCATGCACATTGGGGATAGGGAAGGCGTTGTCATTCACGCCGTCGTTGTTCTCGTCCAGCATGTCGACGGCCGAGTTGATGAGCGTCGCCTTGACCAGCGCCGCGCTGGCGTTGAGGCTGTGTACCTTCTGGTAGAAGTCACGCACCACCACCGCCCCGCCCGCTGCGATGGGGTTGGACATGGACGTGCCGCCGAAATACTTGTAGAAGCCGTTGCGCGGCAGACCCCAGCCGTCCAACTGATACGCGCTGTTCTTCGGGTTCACCGGGTCGCCGTAGCCCTCCTGATACATGTCGGAGTACGTCGACAGAATCCAGGTCCCCGGCGCCACTACGTCGGGCTTGATGCGGCCATCGTCCACCGGGCCGCGGCTGCTGAAGGCCGCCATCTGCTCCTGGTTACCCGCCGTCGGGTCATCGGCGATGGGATTGGCCGTGAAGCCCCACCGCTGGCGCGGCGTGCCCAGTAGATTCACGCCGCCCATGCTACCACACGTCTGCCCATTCTGGTACGTCGTATCGTGGGACGTGTAGCTCAGGCTCGAATCGCACGGGTAGTTGTCGGGGCGCGCATTCTCGCTCGCCCCCACCGCCAGCACGTTCTTGGCCGTGGCGGGCGCGCCGATGGAACCGCTGTCCACCACGCCGTCAGCGTTGGCGTCCGCGCCCTCATTGCCCGCCGAGAACGTGATCAGCATATCCTTGTTGTTCCACATGAACTGGTCGGCCGTCTGGCTGTTGGCATTGTACGCCCCCGCCGCCGCCGACCCCCACGAGTTCGAGTGAACCCGCGCCCCTGCGTTGTACGCCTCCTGGAACAGCCCCGACAGGTTATTGAGGCCCGTCAGATAGTAGCCATCGGTGTACCCGTACAGCGCCTTGCATAGGCTGGAGATCTTCACCCAGTTCTCAGTCGCCTGGAAGACGAGCTTCGCCGCTGGCGCCCCGCCCTTCCCGAAGCCGCCTGGGTCGCCCCCGCTGAGAATGGAACCCGACACGTGTGCCCCGTGGCCGCTGTCCACGTCCACTGCCCCATCGTTGGTGATGGTCTGGAAGCACGAGTCGGTCACGCCCGGCCAGTTGTAGATACCCTGGACGCGGGGCGCGGGGATATCGCGGTGCGCCGTCGCCGCCGTGCCACCACCGATACCGGTATCAGCCACCGCCGCGATCTGCGTCGAGCCATCGTAACCATTGGCATTGGCGATCGCCGTACCAATGATGCTACCCGCCCCCACATCATTGTGCTTCACGACCGGCTGATATGTCTCGATCCAGGCCACATCAACACTATGCGCCACCGCCGCCACCTGCGCCGCGTCAGCGACGATCTGCAACTGATTCGGGCTTTGCTCAACGACCTGAAGGCCCGCCTGCTTCAACGCCGCAACGGTCTTGCCCCGGTCGCCACCCTTCTCTAGCAGCACGGTGTAAATGCGCTGCGTCTCATCCTTCGCCGCCTGCGGGTCGATCTTGAAAGCGGGCTGGAACACGCCCACCCAGATGACCCCGGCCACCTGCTCGACCTGCTTCGCCTCGCCCGGCGACATCCGCACCTTGAAGGCGAAGTCCGGGATGTACTCAAGAACCTCGGCGTTCTCCTTCTCAATCGCATCCTTCCAGTTCTGCTCGATGGGGCCTTGAAACTGGACAATGTACGTCCCGCGCTCGCCGGGCGCATAGCCCTGCTTGGCGAGACCGGGCGGGATGGCCGGCTGCTGGCCCGCCGCCGGCGTGAACGTACCCGCCCTGAGATAAATGGACGGCGCGCCTTGGGCAGCCGGTTCGGGCGCTGGCCCCGCCTGGCTGACACCGACGCCTAGCAGCGCAAGACACATCACCAACACAAGCGCGGTCACCAACGGGCGTGGGACTAGGTAGCGCATACCCCCTGATCTCCTTTATGGTAGGTCGATCACCGTGTTGGGCAATACTAAGCGGACGGCCAGTGTTGTCAAATACAACGCATGGAACGCGCCGGATGTTGCGCGCGACGCGCCAATCTCTAGTCCCTAATCTCTAATCTCCCATCGCCTCCCTACCCCGCCACCGCAATCACCACCAGCCCCGCCACCGCCAGCGCCGCCCCCACCGCGCGCGCGGTACCAAAACGCTCGTGGAGAACACGCGCCGCCCACACCGCGCCAAACAGGATACTGAAGCTGCGCACAGCCGTCACATAGCTTGCCGGAGCGCGAGCCAGCGCCCACAGCACCAGAAAATAGGTCCCCATCACGAACAGCCCGCCCAGGACGACGCGCCACCGCTCAGCGCGCACCGTCGCCACCACCCGCGATGGCCCCTCGAGCCGCCACACCGCCGGTAGGGCCGCCACGGTCATCGCGATGAACGTCCACAGGTTATAGGCGGCCGGCGGCACAAGCGTCACCCCAACCTTATCGAAACTCGAATACCCCGCAATGCATATCCCCGCCGCCAGCGCCCAACCCGCCCCCGGCTGCGCCAACGAGCGCAGCGGCTGATGCACATTGCCCCACGACGGCAGACTGACGACGTAGATGCCCATCACCAGCAGCGCCACGCCCAAATAGCCCGCCCACGGCAGGGGCACGCCCATCACCAACCCGCCGGCCGCAATCCACAGCGGCGCGGAGCCGCGCGACATCGGGTAGACCAGCGACATTTCGCCCCGCGTATAGGCGCGGGTGATGCACACCATATAGCCCACCTCGCACAACGCGCTGCCCGCCAGGACAGGCCACGCCGCGCGCGGCAAGGCTAATGGGGTCGTCAGCGCGACGGGTATGGCATAGATAACGATGGCGGCAACCAGCCCCGCCCAGTGATAGGCGAGCTTGTTGCCGCTACCCTTCATCCAACCGTTCCAGGCCGTATGCATTGCCGCCGACAGAAGCAAGACAGCGAGGACTAAGGGCGACATGAAGCGCAACCGGTGTAGAGGCCGACGGTCAGGCCGCGTCTGGCGTTGTTGGCCCCCTCACGCCGGGGCGGTCTGGCGATCGGCCACCGAGCGCCGGTCAGCCACAATCTTGCCATCCATCATGACGACGGCAATATTCTCCTGGTCGGCCAGAGAATCGATGTCGGTCAAGGGGTCACGGCGCACCAGCACCAGGTCAGCCAGCTTGCCGGCCTCAACCGTGCCCAGCCGGTCCTGCCACCCCATGCACTCAGCGGCGACCTTCGTCGTAGCGACGATGGCCTCCATGGGCGACATCCCGATCCCACACATCAAGGCCAACTCACGCAGGTTCGTACCGTGGGGCGCGACACCGGCGTCCGTGCCCATGGCGATCTTGACGCCCGCCTTGTACGCGCGGGCGATGCTATCCTGGTGAGCATCAATCGCCTCGCGCGCCTTGCGCACGCCATACTCCGGCATAGCGCCGGCCGTCTTCGCCTGCTCCAGCACGGCCACCGGCGCCAGTAACGTCGGGACCAGATACGTACCCCGCTCCAGCATCAACTCGATGGCTTCGTCATCCAGAAAAATACCATGCTCGATAGAGTGGATTCCCGCCCGCACCGCGTTCTTGATGCCCTCCGCCCCCTGGGCATGGGCCATAACCTTGATGCCCCGGCGATACCCCCCCTCCTGCACCATGACCGCCAGCTCCTCCGGCGAGAACTGGGTGAAGGTCGGATCATCGGTGGGACTCATAACGCCGCCGGTGGAACAGACCTTGATAACGTCGGCGCCAGAGCGTAGAATCTCGCGCACCCGGCCACGCACCGCTTCCGGCCCATCGACGCGACCATCGGGGACGCCAGGGTAAGGCGGGAAGATGTCAAACGACGTACCTGACGGCATCCAACCATCGCCGTGGCCGCCGGTAGTCGTCAGTACCGTGATGCTGATCTGCATGCGCGGCCCCAACACCAGGCCCTCCTCCACAGCGCGCTTGACGCCCAGGTCCGCGCCCCCAGCGTCGCGCACGCTGGTGATGCCTGCCTGGACAGTGCGGCGCATGTAGTTGATGGCCCGGTAGAAGTTGAGGGAGAACGGCGTCATCATCATGGCGGGGATGTTTCCACCCTCCAGCATTAGATGGACGTGCGTGTCAATCAATCCCGGCAGCAGCGCCCCCCCCTCACCGTCGAGCATAGTCAGCTCGTCGTTCGGCAGCGACAGCGTCGCCTCCGGGCCAACGGCGCGGATACGATTGTCCTCCACCAGAACGGCGGCACGGGGCAGCGGCGGCCCGCCACAGCCATCAATGAGCGTGATATTGTGAAACAGGGTGTACGGCATACGAGCCTCTCCTGGGGCAATTGAGCTAAACCTACACTAGCGCACCAACCAATCAACCGACACACCCTCCAGCGTCTCCACTACCAGGTGGTCAACCACCGCCTTCATATCGCCGCCCGTCCGGTCGTACACCGCCAGCTGGCGATCCGCGCTCGTCCCATTGCGCAAAATCTGAAACGCGTACTGCACTTCCCGCCGACAGCCCAGGTCATCCACCACATCGTCGACGAACGCCACCATCTCGTGTACCAGGTCCCGCGCCGGCATCTCTGCCTGACGGCCAAAGTCAATCAGCTTGCCGTCGATACCGTAGCGGATAGCGCGCCACTTGTTCTCCTGGATGAGCTGCGTGCGATAGATGCGGAACGACTGGTTGTCGCGGCGCAGCTTGTACAGCTTCAAGCACAGCGCCTGGAACAACGCCGCGATGCACAGCACCTCCTCGACCCGCGTGCACATGTCGCAGATGCGAAACTCCAGCGTCGGGAAGCTCGGATGGACGCGCACGTCCCACCAGATGCGCTTGCCGTCATCGATAGAGCCGGTGCGCACCAGCAGATCGACGTAGTTCTGGAAGTCGGCCCACGACGTGAAGGTGCTGGGGATGCCGCTACGCGGGAACTGCTCAAAGATGATGCTACGAATCGACTTCAAGCCCGTCTTGCGCCCCTCCCAGAAGGGCGACGACGTGGACAGCGCCAGCACGTGGGGCAGCATGTAGCGCACCTGATTCAGGATATCGATGCGCAGCTCCGGGTCTTCGATGCCTACGTGGACGTGCAGGCCGAAGATGAGCAACTGCCGCGCCAGCACCTGCATGTCTTCTAGCACGCCAAAGTAGCGCGGAAAAGGCGTCACTTGCTGGTTCTCCCAATGCGAGAAGGGATGCGTCCCCGCCGCCGCGATGGTCAACCCCTTATCGTGGGACAATGTAGCAATGGCGCTGCGCATGTCAAGAATCTCGCGGCGCGCATCATCGATAGTCTCGCACACCGGCGTGCCCAGTTCCACCACCGACTGGAACATCTCCGGCTTGATCTCCCGCTCCCGCAGAATGAGTTTGCCACCCTCCAGGAACTCGGTGATGTACGAGCGCAGCTCCCGCGTCTGCGGGTCAATGATCTGGTACTCTTCCTCAATGCCGAGGCTGAACGACGGACGCTTCATAGCCCCCTCCCAGGGTGGCGACAGGCACAGGACAAGCCAGCCTAGCGCGGCTCCACAATCATGGTCGGCACCGTCGAGCCGGTCCCGGCCGTCACATTCAACAGCGTCGAGGCAGATAGACGAGTAAGCGCACCGTGGACGTACCGGCCCTGCCACACATACGGATCCAGGTCCACCAGCCGCTCGCCGACATGAACACCTCCGTTGTGCCATATCGGATAATCCTCACGGGCAATATTGACTTTGGCCTGCACGACGAAGGACGAGCGCAACGCCTCCTCCACCGCCGCCTGCCACGCCTCCGGCTCCGTCTCCCAACCGATGACGACACCCTTCCCGCCGTACTCATCGTTCGGCTTCAGCACCAGGCCGTCCTTCGCCTCAAGGATGTGCGGGATCAGGTCCACCGTCTGGCCGTCCCGCGTCGTCTTCATCTCCGCTACCTTGCGCGTCCACGGGATATGCTCGTCGATGGCGCGCAGCTCTTCGGTGGTGAACAGGTCAGCATTCGCCGGATCGGACAAAACGGCGAAACTCATCTTCTTGTGCAGCAGCTTGCAGCGGTAGGGGTTGAACATCAGCACCTTGTGCTGACTCAGGGCCGTGAAGATGGGATGCTCCAGCCCGTAGGCCTCCAACAGCTCACTACCCAGCACCCGCTTATAGATGACATCGATGCGAAAATCGCCGCTGTACAGACTCTCGTTACGATACTCGATATCCTGGGGCGTCGTGATGATCGCCTTGAAGCCTTGCTGCCCAAAGTACCGCTGCCACAACTCAAACTCAGGATATGTGGGAACCGTATCCCAGTCCACGATGGCAATCTGCGGGCTGCCCTGCCCGCCATACTGGCGCCACAGATCCCGCAACACCCCGATCAGCTGCCAGCGGGCGGGTAGCGGCTGAACGTAGTAATCCTGGGCAAACGCCTGCATCAGCGGCAGATTGAGGAACACATCGCTCAGTTCATCCTCATAGGCCGTCGCGGCCGGCGTCTCGGCATTATACTCCACAGCATGCCACGTCCCACCGTGGACAAAGAACGTGTCGATACGCCCGGTCGGAGTCGGCGAGTCGTAGCCGGGGTCAATCTGGACCAGATACTCCTCGTCCGGTGTCAGGTCCATCTGAGCGCGGAACGTCTCGTCGACCAGAAGCCGCCGGTAGGCGCGGTCGAACGCGCCGAGGAGCAGCGCACCCTCGCGGCGGATATACTGATACTCCGGCCACGTCAGGAAGTGGGGCCGTAGCACGTTCGACAACGGGCGGTGACCGAAGTGCAGGTCGCGCGGGATAAGCACCTCATCCAGCAAAGCCTGGGACGCCCCCGCCAGGCTCGGCTGCGCGACAGCCAGATCGTTATAGGCAGCAATGATGTCGTACACGGGTTATGCCTCGTTCTCTGCCAGGAAATTGAACAGCGCCTCACGAAACTCCTGCGGTCGCTCGACGTGGGGGCTATGCCCCGTATCCGGCAACACGATCTCGGTGTAGCGCCCCCCTGCGGCGGTGTAAGCGTCCAACACCCCCCGCAACTGGCTGACCATCGGCTGCACTGGCGCAACCTCATCCCCCGGCCAGCCGGGGACCGCGCCAAGCTGGCCCAGGAAAGCCAGGTCAAACAGCGATGTATCCGACACAATCTGGTCGTCGGCCCCACGCACCCAGAGCACTGGCGGCTGCGGGCGGATGCCAGCGAAGGCCCGCAGGTTGACATACCTGGGCGACAGGGCATTGTTGATGCCGCGCGCCCCCGGGCCGACGCCCGGCCAGTTCTCGCTGGCAGCCATATCGCCGGGGTAATGATCATCGCCCAGGCGGGTGCTGAGCATCTCCTCGACGAAAACGTCCTCGCGCGGCGATGTAAAGGGCGGCTTGAAATAGTAGCTGTTCATCACAATACGCGGCGAGTTCGCATCGTCGGCCGAGGTATCGCGGTCCGCGATACGTTGCACAAATGCCGGCGACGCCGTGCCCGCCCCCGACCCCGCGTGGTCCTCGCTATTAGCCACCCCCTCGACGCCGCCCGTACCGCCGAAGCCGTAGGGGGACATGGCCGACACCAGCGTCAACGAGCGCACGCGCTCCGGGTGATCGATGGCCAATTGCATAACAATGCCACCGCCCATCGACCAGCCCACCAGGTGCGCGCTGTCCATGCCCAGCGCGTCCATCAGCGCAACTACGTCGTCGCTCCAGTCGCGCAGGCCGCGCGTAGCGTCAACGGGCGCGGCCTCGGTGCGGCCGTAGCCGCGCAGGTCAGGCGCTATGCCGCGATAGCCCGCCGGCAGGGCCGCTAACGTCTCCTCCCAGAAACGGGCCGCCGAGACATTACCGTGGACGAAGAGGACCGGCTCACCATCCCCTGGGCCGCCGGTGATGACGAAGGTCTCAACACGCGACGTAGGGACAATGGCTGATTGCACACCAGGCAGCAGGTCCAGAGTCATGATGGAGCCTCCAGGGGCGGCGAGTGTATGTTCGAGGGCGCCACACTGAGCGCCGATAGTCCTCTAGCTCTGCGGTTTCAGCCCAGGGCATCGCCCAACAGGCACGATGACGCCTACCGGCCCGCCAAAAAGTTGGACCACCTGGTCGTCTCTGGCGTGCGCTCCAGGCGACCCAGCTTAGCGTAACGAATACAGAGATTCGCCATCTGGCTGACCACCTCGCGGAAATACGTCGGCGTTAGCGAGTAGATATCCATATCGGGCGCGGGGTTCATGAAGTCCAGGGCATAGGGCACCCCGTCGCGCACGGCGAACTCCAGGGTATTCATGTCATAGCCCAGGGCACGGCACAGCTTGAGACTGTCGGCAACGACCCGCGTCCCCAGTTCAGCCGACATATGCTCGTGCTCCACATAGTAGCGCCGCTCGCGTGGGTCGTACTTCATCGGCAGCACCCACTCCTGCCCCAGCACCATGACGCGC
>JAHCIE010000439.1 GCA_026129385.1 Anaerolineae bacterium | reverse complement strand
TGGAATGGTCGTACACCGGCTTGAGAATCGGCTGGCCGTAGTGGAGGCGCTCCAGGTGCAGCTCCATGATGTCCAGGAAGTTGCCGTCAGGGTGCAGGGCGGAGACGCCCAGCGCGGCGCGCTCGCGGCGGTCGAACCTGTGATAGTCGTCGGTGCAGATGCGCGTCACCCGGTCCTCGCCCAGGATTTTCGCCAAGCCTGTCGAGAGAGTTGATTTTCCCGCCGCGCTGTCCCCGACGATGCCCAGGATAATGGGCCGCTGTCGCGCCATGCTCGCCTCCTGCCCCGCTACCGACTCGATGCCATGCTGATGATACACCGACATGACGCGCCGCGCCACGGCCATTGGTGTGGCGTACGAGTGGAGGTTAAGCGAGGTGTGACAATTCGGGGGACTAGCCGAAGGTGCAGGCGGGGGTCGTCAAGGGTGTAGGGGCAGGGCGACCTTACCTACGGAGAGACTGTCACCTCCGCCACCTGGGCGGCATTATCCACGACCGGCCCAGGTGCGGCGGCCACCGCCAGGCGTTGCAGGCCCGGCTGGCTGTACATCCCCACTCGCAGCGTGTAGCGGCCCGGCGGCAGATCGACCGGCAATGGGATGGCGCGGCGATCGACGACCGTCGCGCCGGGCTGCCAGGTTGTGGTGGGCGCGGTTCCACCCGCCGGCTCGCCGTCGAACTGCGCGACGAGCTTGCCGTCCGCGTCGATGAGATGGCTGAACACGGTGTAGCGCGCCGCCGGCGTCGTCTCCGGCCGCCAGAACAGGCTGACCAGGAGCGCGCCGCCCGGCTGGGCCGGATCGGGCCGCACATCGACGCCGCCTAGCCGAATACCGTCGGCAAAGGCCACGTCGGCCGGCTGGCTGGGCGTGGTGGGCAGCGCGGCGGTCAGCTCGTAGCGGGCGACCTCGAAGCCACGGTGGGATTGGAACGCAGAGCGGAAGCCGTGGCCCGCCAGCCACGCCTCGGCGTCGCGCTCCGGGTCGTAGACGGCCGGGTCACCGAAGCTGACCAGCCAGGCGCGGTCGCGGCCCAGGGTAGCCTGCGCCAGCGCGCGCTCGGCTGTCGCCCCCGTTAGCACGTCGTCGTTGCTCAGCGTGACGACGGAACCAGGCGCGCGGCGCGGAACGTAGAAGTCAAACAGGGCCTGCTGCTCGCTGTTGTTCAGCAGCACCACGTCATGCGCCCCCACCTGGGCCATCAAGCCCTGGATGACCGGCCCGTAGTCGCTCTTGACAAACTGAGGGTCACTGTACCAGTGCCGTAGCGATACGACGTTTAGCGCCAACAGCACGCCCAGCCCCAACCCGGCCAGGGTGCGCTGCCGCTGTAACAGCCCCGCCACGCCGATGCCCGCCGCCACGACAAGGGGAGCCGCCCCCATGAGGACGAAGCGCTCGTGGAAGAAGGGCATGAGGGCGTTGGCGAGCCAGCCTAACAGCAGGGGTGAGACAATGGCCGCGCCCAGCAACACCGCTTCCCACGCCGCCCGCTGCCGCGCCAGGGTCACTACCCCCACCCCGGCCAGGGCCGCGCCGACGACTACTGCCAGCGGCGCGAGGCCAGGTAGTGTCAGGCCTGCCGTGTACGACACCAGGCCGCGCCAGGTGATGTCGGCGAGGGCTGTCAGGCCGAGGGAGCGATCCGCCGCGCGGGCGTGCCCCGCCAGGCTGCTGGCCTGCCCGATGACCCACGGCGCGTAGGCCAGCGCCACCAAGGCCATCGTCCATAGCCACGGCGTCAGCGGCGACCAGTCCCGCGCGCCCCGCCGACGGCGTGCCAACGCGAGAGTCAGGGCAGCCAGGAACTGGGCGGGCAGCACGAAGAACACGCCGTAGTGGGTGTACAGCCCGGCCAGAGTCACCAGTGCATAGCCGACGACCCAGCCGCGCGAGGCCCGGCCCTGGAGCAGGGCGATGAGCAGCGCGATCGACGCCACAGACAGCATCGCGGCCAGGGCGTACATGCGTAGTTCCTGGGCGTAGTAGACCTGGACCGGCGCGGTCGCCATCAGCCACGCCGCGAGCGTGCCCGCGCCGCGCCCGAACAGCCACGTCGCCGCGAGATAGGCCAGGGGAATCATAGGCAGCGAGGCCGCGACCGACAGGAAGCGCAGGGCGAACACGCTGTGCATCTCGCCGCTCGGCGGCGCGACGAGAACCGCCCACGCTTTCAGTAAGGCGTAGTAGAACGGGGGATGGGTGTCCAGGCCCGGCGCGAGGACGCGCAGCCAGGGCTGGCCGATGACGAAGGTCGTGAAGGCTTCGTCGCCCCACAGGCTCTGGCCGTCCAACGTGTAGACCCGCAGGCCAAACCCCACCACAACGGCCAGCAACAGGCTGAGTCGGGACCAGCGCGCCCTGTCAGGCGTCGACGGCGACCTTGACGACAATCTTCTTCACCGCCGACGGTGTGGCCGCGCTGAGCTTCGGCGCGTGGGCGTCCGGCGGCCACAGCACGGCCAGGTAGCCGGCCGGGACGAGGACGCGGGTCAGATCCGCCTCGGCCACTGTTCCCAGCAGCGCGTCGCCCACCTCGGTGTAGGGCTGCGTGACCGACACGCGGTCGAGGGGCGCCCAGCCAATGACCTCCTCGCCGGTCATGATGTACTGCACGTCCAGATACTTGCGATGCGCCTCGAAGAGGGGCGTCTGCGCCGGGTCGAGAGTCGTGTAGGACTGGACCAGGGCGAAGACCCGCTCGCCGTCCAGGTCCATACGGCCATCGTCCAGCGTCCTGCCCTGCGCCGCGCGCAGAAAGGCGATGGCCTTCGCCATGCCGTCGGTCATGGCTACCTGCCGTGGCAGGTTGTCCAGGTCTGTCACGATCATGTCGGTCTCCCTAGTGGGTCGCCACCCACACCGTCTTGCTTTCCAGGTACAGGTCCAGGGCCGAACGGCCCATCTCGCGGCCCCAGCCGCTCTGTTTATAGCCGCCGAAGGGGGCAGCCGGATCGAACTGGTCGTAGCAGTTGACCCACACTACCCCCGCCTTCAGGCCGGCCGCGACCCGGTGCGCCTTGGCGACATCGCGCGTCCAGATACCCGCCGCCAGCCCGTAGTGGGTATCGTTGGCCCGGCTCACAACCTCATCGGCCTCATCGAAGCGAGTCACGGCCACGACAGGGCCGAAGATCTCCTCGCGCACGATGCGCATGTCGTCGCGCACATCGGTAAAGATGGTCGGCTGCAGGAAGTAGCCATTCCCGACGTCGGCCGGGCGCAACCCGCCCAGGCGCAGCGTCGCGCCTTCCTGCTGGCCGCTCTCGATGTAACCCGTCACACGGTCGAGCTGCTCCTCAGAAATGAGGGGGCCGAGGTGGGTCTTGGGGTGCAGGCCATGGCCCAGCCGTAGCGCGCTCGCCCGCTCG
>JAHCIE010000438.1 GCA_026129385.1 Anaerolineae bacterium | reverse complement strand
TAGCGTGGCGCTTTCTCCTTGATGATGCGATGGAGTCGCCCGATGAAGTGATCTGAGCGGCGCAGGTCACCAAAGGCGTCATCGGTCCACGGGCCAGAGTGATGCGCCACCTCATCGTAGCCCAGGTAGAGCATATAGATGGAGGGCGAGCCGCGCATCATGTCCATGACGGCGACGTTGGCGCACATATCGCGCATGAGGGTGCACATGGCGGCGCGGATGAAGGGGTACCAGCCGTGGAGGCGATTGATGCGCGGCTCGACGTTGCGACGCTTCTGCTGCCAGCCCTCCCACAACTCACGCCCAGTCTCCGCGGCAAAAATGATGACCTCGCGAAACAGGAAGTAGGGGTCCAGCATCAGCAACTGAACGTCGTTGGCGCGGCGGCGCTTGTCCTCCGCGGTGCCACCGAACATGTTGGCGTTGGTGAAGATGGACTTCACCGCGTCGCCATTGGTCAGGTTCATGATACTGGAGCCGCCGCGCATCAGCCCCTGGCCGTGGGCGTACCAGGAATTGATGGTTGGGGCGTCGCTGGCCGACACATATAGCCTCTGCTCGTCCTTGTTATACCAGCGATAGGCGGGGATATCATAGTTGTCGCCGAACATGATCCCCGCCTGGCAGGCGGAGGTCATGGAGGGCATACCGCAGTCGACTTTGGACAGCTGGTAGCCCTCCTCATCGATGAGTCGCTGGAGATTGGGCATCAGCCCGCGCTCCAGGGCCTTCCTGATGTGGTGGTAGCTCAGTCCGTCGAACTCGACCATCATCAAAGCGCGATTCGGGCTGTTGGCCTCAGCATAGGGCTGCCTCGCTGCCAGCCGTTCGATGCGCTGCTGGTAGAAGGAACCTTCCTCATCCAACTCCAGCACGCCGGATAGGATATTGTTGAAGATGGCGAAGGCGAAGCCGCCAAAGATGGCGGCCCAGAAGGTGAGGCTGAAGCCGGGCAGCAGCCAGGCGGTAATAGCCAGGGTCACGATGTTGAGGATGAGACCGATCACGAACAGCGCGATCCAGCCCAGGGGCCGTGCCAGGACCAGGACGATGGGGCGCAGGAGCAAGTTGACCACCGCCAGTACGAGCGCGGCGGCGACGATCACCGCCCATTGCGAAGTGGCTCCCACGGCCTGGAAGGCCATGCCTGGCAGCAGCCACGCCGCTCCCGCCAGGGACAGGGCATTCACAACCCAAACCAGACCGAGTCGAAGTAACCACAGACTGAAACGCTTGAGACCGGTCGCCATAGCAGCGGCTCCTCTGCGTGATCCCCACGGGGCCAGGGAAGGGAATTAAGGGACGAGCGACGCTGTGCCGCGCCACTCGTCATCAAGGCATGGGCGTAGCGCCGGCAGTAGTATAGCACGGAGGGGGGCAATGCCGCAACGGACCTGACAGGCTTATCGACCTGCCAGGCCTTGCTTACTCAGCCTGGGGCGCTTCCAGCTTCGGGAACAGCACGCCGCCCGCCTGAACCCGCGTCTGCGCCGGGTAGCCGCCCCACGCCGTGAGCGTTGCCCAGTCGCCGCTTACGGTCGGGGGCAGGCCCAGTTGGGTGAGACTAGCTGCCGACGTGCCCGGAATGAAGGGGGCGGCATACACAGCCACCAGGCGCAGCGTCTCGGCCAGGGCGTACAGTGACGTCGCCAGGCGCGCCTCGGCCGCCCCCCCCGCCTCGCCGCCTGCCTGGCGCGCTTTCGCCAGCGTCCACGGGGCGACATCGACGACGTACTTGTTGGCCGTGCCGACCAACTCCCAGATGGCTGCCAGCGCCTCGTCGGGGCGGAAGCGCGCGAAGGCAGCATCGATCCGGTCCGGCAGCCCGGTGGCGATGTCCAGCAGCGGCTGTTCGGCCTCGGTGTAGCCCTGGGGGGCGGGAACGGCCCCATCGTAGTAGCGGTTGACCATGTTGACGACGCGGTTGAGCAGGTTGCCCAACTGGTCGGCCAGGTCGGAGTTGTAGGTGCGGACGAAGCGCTCTAGCGAGAAGTCGCCGTCATCGGTAGCCGGTATCTGGCGCAGGAGGTAGTAGCGCAGGGCATCGGCGCCGTAGGTCGTCGCCAACTCGACCGGATCGATGACGTTGCCCAATGACTTGCTGATCTTCTGGCCGTTGACCGTCACGTAGCCGTGGACGAAGATAGTCGTCGGCAGTGGCGCGCCCGCCGACAGCAGCATGGCGGGCCAGTAGATGGCGTGGAAGCGGATGATGCCCTTGCCGATGACGTGGACGCGGTTGGGATTGTTCACCCAGTAGCGCTGGTAGAGCGGGCCGTCGTGGGCGTAGTCCAGCGCGGTGATGTAGTTGCCCAGGGCGTCGAACCAGACGTAGATGACCTGGTTCGGGTCGCCGGGTACCGGGATACCCCAGCCGTGGGCGCGCGCCCGCGAGCGGGAGACGCTGAAGTCTGCCAGGCCCATGCGGATGAAGCTCAGTACCTCGTTCCGGCGCGTCCGCGGCTCGATGCGCAGCTTGTCCGACTCGATCAGCTCCAGCAGCCGGTCCCCGTAGGCCGATAGGCGGAAGAAGTAGTTCTCCTCCTCGACCACGTCGGGCCGCGTCAGGTGCTCAGGGCACAGGCCGTCGATCAACTCGTCCTCGGTGTAGAACTGCTCGCAACCGACGCAGTACAGGCCGCGATAGGTGCGTCTGTAGATGTCCCCGCTACGGTCGGCCGCCTCCCATAGGCGCGTCACGCCCTCGACGTGGCGCGCCTCGGCGCTGGTACGGATGAAGTCATCGAAGGACAGATTGAGGATGTCCTTGAGGGCGTAGTACTGGTCGGCGTTACGGTTCACCAGTTCCTGGGTCGGGATGCCCTCCTTCTCCGCCGCCTGGACGTTTTTCAGGCTGTTCTCGTCGCTGCCGGTCAGGAAACGGGTATCCTCACCCTTGAGGCGATGATAGCGGGCCACGGCGTCGGTCAGCACGAATTCCAACGCATGGCCGATGTGGGGCTTGGCGTTGACGTAGGGAATGGCCGTGGTGATGAAGTACGTGTCCATAGTCTCCCTCCTCCAACAACAAAAAGGCCCTCCCCCCTGAGGGGCGAGAGCTGACTCGCGGTACCACCCTGCTGCGCCACGGCGACCCACCGGCCGGCCGCGGCCTCTGTCGAGCGCCAGGCGTCGCCTGAGGCTCTAGCCCGATAACGGGGGCAGCCGGCCGAGTCCTACTTGGGTCGAGACCCTTTCAGGGGCAGCTCGGAGGTCATTTTCGGCAGGGGCGTGGCGCCGTATCTCAGCGGGGGCGGCTCTCTGTGGCCAGGCAGGCCTGCGTACTCGTCCTCGTCGTCGCTCTCTATGGATGACGTTGATGCGTCCTAGTGTACTGACTGTGACGCATTTCGTCAAGGTTTCTTATGTGCGCGC
>JAHCIE010000437.1 GCA_026129385.1 Anaerolineae bacterium | reverse complement strand
TTCTCCGGGATGCCCATGACCTCCTGGATCTGCGGCTCAGTCTGGAGGATGAAGTTCTTGGGGCTGCCGCCACCGAGGATGATCACCGCGCTCTGGCCGCCACGCCGCTTGGCGTCGTAGACGATGGCGGTTGTCTCATTGACATCGCGCTCCACATCGAAGGCCAGCTTGTTGCCCGCCATCGCCAATGCCGCCACGTTCATGCCGATGGTTGAATCGCCGGGGCTGGATGTGTACAGGGGCACGCCTGCCTGGTAGGCCGCCGTCAACAGCGATACGTAGGGTGTGCCGAGGGCCTGCTCGCGGGCCTGGGTGTACTTGCCGAGCCGGTAGTGAAGCTCGGCGGTGGTCATGGCGCGCTGAAACTCCGGCTCGAGCAGGCAGCGGCGCAGGAAGGCGTCGGACTTGAGCAGGACTTCCTGGTCGAAGACAATATCGTAGATGCGGATGATATTGTCATCACGCAGTTGAAGGTCGTCGGTGAAGGGCGTCGTCTGGTACAGATTGAAGCCGAGGCTGCGGTGCATGTCGTGGTAGACGTTCGCGCCCGTGGAGATCACCCAGTCGATGAAGCCGGCACGGATGAGGGGAACCAGGGCCGCCGTACCCAGGCCGGTCGGGGTGATAGCCCCTGACAGGGTCAGGCCAACCGTCACGTCCGGCTCCAGAATCTTCTCAACCAGGATGTGGGCCGCTTCGCGCAGCCGCGCGCCATTGTAGGCGAAGAAGAAGTCGTCAACCAGATCGACCACCGACGTTTCGCGGCCGATAATCCTGGGGTCGAGCTTGCGTCCGTAGGTCAATGTCGCCTCCTTGTTCGTGAAACGTGGAGCGTGAAACGTGAGAGACGACGAGAGTCCTCACGTTTCACGCTCCACGTCCCACGTATCTACAGCAGCACGGCCGCGCAGATGACCGTTGTCCAGCGGCCCTGCTCGTCGCTGACGGCCGACATGGAGATAGAGGTCGTATCGACGATGTGGCCGCCGACGCGGTACTGCTCACGGCGCTCCAGGTAGTCGCGGTCGAGATCGAAAGGCACGCCCAGAACGGTCGCCAGCATCCCGGCCGCCAGGTCCTCGGCATAGTCGCCCGCTTCCTGCTCGGTCTGGCCGTAGCTGTGATGCTCCGACAGGTAGCCGTACATAGAGGGGTCGGCGGGCAGCGAGACACCGATGGCCGAGGAAACGACGCGGCGCGGCTCGTTACTGGCGCTCTCGGCAAGCACGACGAAGACGATCTCGCCTGGCTCAATAGCCTGCAAGCCTTGCTCGCGAGGAATGATACGACAGCCCGGGGGAAATATGGAAGAGACGCGCACCAGGTTGAACTGGGCGATGCCCGCGTCTCGCAAGGCCATCTCGAAACTCGTGAGCTTCTCGGCATGAACGCCGACGCCCCGAGTCAGGAATAGCTTGCGGGGGACAAATCGCATTTCGGGTATCTCCTTGTGACAAAGACACCCGCACCCCAGGGTGCGGTGGATAAGCGCAATCGCGCGAAATCATGCTGCCAAACCCCAACAGGGTCAAGTTTGCCGCCCCCGACCGACGACCAACCAGCGACCGCCATCAGCGGGATCCACCTGGTGAGGGTGGTCGGTCGTCGGTTGTCGATGCTATAATGCGCGCATCTCGCTAGAAGGAGGCGCATCATGCCGGATAACACCGTGGTCACGACGGTCGACGAGTTGCGGAAGTGGGTGGGTAAGGAGACGGGCGTGAGCGACTGGCTGCTCATCACCCAGGATCGGGTCAATGCCTTCGCCGACGCGACCGACGACCACCAATTCATCCATGTCGACCCCGCGGCGGCGGCGCTCACGCCCTTCGGGGGAACCATCGCCCACGGCTTCCTGACCCTGGCGCTGATCGTCCCCCTGCGCCAGCGACAGACGGGGCTGCGGCTGGGCCTGCCGCTCCAATTCGCCGTCAACTACGGCGTCAACCGGGTGCGCTTCCCCGCCCCCATCCACGTCGGCGCGCGCATCCGCCTGCGTTCGACACTCCTCGCCCTGGACGACATCGCCCCGTCCACCGTGCAGCTGACCTTCGCCGACACCGTCGAGATCGAGGGCGAGGCCAAGCCGGGTTGCTACGCCGAATCAATTCTGCGCCTATATGTGCGGGACAACCAATGACTGGCGCCGGCCACCCCCTTATCAATTTCCTCGCCTGACACCGTAACCGCCTCCGCTCGCCAGCGTCATAGACTATGGATTCCATCCCACGTCATCTCGCATCTGGAAAACACCCACCCGTGCCCCGAATCCTTGCCGCCGCGGCTGTATTTGCCCTTCTTATGCTGGTTACCCCGGGAACGGCCAGGCTCGCGCCTGGCGCCCCCGAGGCGGCCGCCCAGGCCACCACCGCCACCGCTACCCGCCTCGTTATCACCCTGCACGCACCCCTCAATGGCAAGACGGCCGCGCCCGGCTCATCGCTGGCTGTCGTCAATAGCCGCCTCGGCGCACAGATGGAGCCTATCTTCTGGCCGCCGCCCACCGAATCAGCTGCCCTGGCGCGTTTCGAGGCGCTGGGCATGGACCGCATGATGCTGGTCAAGGCCAGCGTCGATCAGACCGTCGCCCTGGCCGCCTATCAGGCCAGCCCAGACGTAGAGTCGGCGACCCCCGATGGTGTGGGCAGCGGCGGCGGCGAGCTGACCGCAACGCCCAACGACCCCGGCTGGGCTCAGCAGTGGCACATGGCGAAGGTAAACGCCCTGGGCGCGTGGGACATCACCACCGGCCACCCTGAGCTGGTCATTGCCGTCATTGACAGCGGTATCTGGCGCACCCACCCCGACCTGTTGGACCGGCTGTGGCACAACAGCCGCGAGATCGCTGGCAACGGCCTTGACGACGACGGTAACGGCTTCATCGACGACGAGTGGGGCTGGGACTTCGTCAACGGCGACAACGACCCCAACGGCGATCACTGGCACGGGACGCACGTGGCCGGTATCATCGGCGCGACAGCTAACAACGGTATCGGCGTAGCGGGCCTCGACCGGGGCGCGCGGCTGATGGCGGTCAAGGTACTGGACAACAAGAACCAGGGCTACTACAGCAACTGGGCGCAGGGCATCTACTACGCTGTGCAAAATGGGGCACGGGTCCTCAATCTGAGTCTGGGTGGGACCGATAGCAACGACGCCGACCTGCGCGCCGCCGTCGACTACGCCCACGGTCAGGGCGCGGTGCTGGCCGTGGCGATGATGAACAGTAACGACGCCACGCGCTGGGTTCCGGCCGCCTACACCAACGTCATTGCCGTCGGCGCGACCGACAGCAACGACCGCCGCGCCAGCCCCTTCGACTGGGGCGGTGGCAGCTGCTACGGCAACGGCATCGATGTCGTGGCGCCGGGCAACGTCATCT
>JAHCIE010000436.1 GCA_026129385.1 Anaerolineae bacterium | reverse complement strand
GCACGACGCGCTCGGTGGGTGTGGCGAAGGGCGTCACGCTGGGGACAGGCGTGGCCGTCGCCGTCGACAGCGGCATCGCCGTCGGCGCCGGGGTGACGCTGGCGACAGGGGCGGCGCTGGCGGGCAGCGGCGCATCGCCCGACCGCAGCCAGGGCAGCGGGGCGATACTGCCCGTCAGGTAGCCCGACGCGAACAGGGCCACCCCTGTGATGAGGGCCATGCCGGAGGTCCATGCTGAGCGCTGCATTCAGGTTCCCTTCTGCGTGACGCTTACTGTAAGCTCCTCGAGGGCATCCAACACCGTCGCCACATCCTGCGCCGTGTCCAATCGTCCCCAGGCGTTGACCGCCTGCTGCGTCTCTTGCGTTACCCGGTAATCGCGCCCCGCGTGTGTCACGCGCGTCGTCGGCCCCTCGCTCACCAGCCGCACCCGCTGGTAGCGCACCGTCCCGCCAGCGTCGATCCATACCGTGCAGGGCGCGCCGTGGTCGCGGCGGCCCACGAGGGTGATGATGTTGGGGGCGGTTGCCGCCTGTGGCGCGTCAGCGGGTGGCGAATCGGTCTGCGCCTCGACCTCGAAACCGCGCGCCTTCAGCGCCGCGACCACCTCGGCCGACTCCAGGATCGACGCCATCACTGTCCCCCCGGCCAATCGACCTCGAACGACTCGCGCAGCCGCCGCACGCCGGCCGCGTCGTCGATGATGATTCCCAGCTCGCGATTGTTGTCCAGCGAGTTCGCGGACAGGTTGATTGAACCCAGATAGGCGCGCGTCCCGTCCACGATGATGAGCTTGGTGTGGGGATAGGGGTCGCCCAGCCGCCGCAGCTGCACGCCGCGCTGCGGCAGCGTGTTCAGATCGGCGGTATTCAGGTCGCCCGCCTCGGCCGGCGGCAGAATCACGCGCACGCGCACACCCCGCCCGGCCAGGTCGCCCAGCAGCCGCGCCACGCTGGAGTCGGTGAGCAGCTCGGCCTCGACATCCACCGAGGTCGTGGCCGAGGCCAGCAAGGCCAGCAGCCGCTCGCGGGCATTGTAGGGACTCCATACCAGGTCGGCGTGGCTGACCGCCACGTCGCGGCGCGCCCAGTCGGCGTCGAACACCCTGGCGATCTCGGCCACGCGGGCCGGGTCGGTATCGATGACGCCATGCTCGCGGTTCTTGGTGAAGGACGACGCCGTCAGGTTGAGGGTCATTATCAGCGCTGTCGCGTCGTCAATCACGACGCTTTTCTGGTGGGTGTAGCGGAAGGTTGGGTTACCGTCGCGCACCTGGACCCCCGCCGCCCGCAGCTTCGCCACGTCGTCGCGGCTGGCCGGGCCGCCGCCGAAGGGGTTCGGCTCGACCAGCACCCGCACGTCCACACCCCGCTGCCGGGCGCGCACCAACTCGTCCACCACGTCGTTGTCGGTCAGCAGGTAGATAGTCAGCCGGACCGACTCCCGCGCGGTGCGCAGCGCGTTGACCAGCGGCGCGCGCCCGTCGTCAGGCATGACCAGCACGGCGATGGCGGGCATCGCGTCGGTCGCGGCCACCTCGGTCGGCGGGACGGCCGACGGCGACCTGCCCCCGCTACACGCGCTGAGGAGCGCGACGAGCAGCATGACCGCCGCCCCCGCCCACGCGCCGCGCATCCTACCGGCTGCCTGTCCTGTACCTTCAGGCGAGCAGGCGAACGCTGCCCCTACGCCCATACCGTACATTGACCCCCTTCTGGCCCGACCCTATAATTCTAGCACCATTTGCCAGTCCCATCGAAGGAGCTACCATCATGCCCGAGCAGGTGCATGTCGCCAAAGACAAGGTCGAGCTATTCATCCTCTCCACCATGGCCAACCGCCACGGCATGGTCGCGGGCGCGACGGGCACCGGCAAGACCGTCACCATTCAGGTCATCGCCGAGAGGTTCAGCGCGGTGGGCGTGCCCGTCTTCATTGCCGACGTGAAGGGCGACGTATCGGGCATCAGCCAACCGGGCGGCAACCCCAAGGTCATGGACCGCGTGAAACAGCTGGGCGTCGATGGCTACACGCCACGGGGCTACCCGGTCACCTTCTGGGACGTGTTCGGCGAGCAGGGCCATCCCCTACGCGCCACCGTCTCGGACATGGGGCCGCTGCTGCTGGGCCGCCTGCTGGACCTCAACGACACCCAGACCGGCGTCCTCAACCTCGTCTTCAAGATCGCCGACGACAACGGCCTGCTGCTGCTGGACCTCAAAGACCTGCGGATGATGCTCCAGTACGTCGGCGACAACGCCAAGCAGTTCACCACCGAGTACGGGACTGTCTCGTCGGCCAGTGTGGGCGCGATTCAGCGCGGCCTGCTCGCCCTGGAGAGCCAGGGGGCCGACCAGTTCTTCGGCGAGCCGACCCTGGACATCCGCGACCTGATGCGCACCGATAGCCACGGCTACGGCATGGTGAACCTGCTGGCCGCCGACAAGCTGATGCAGTCGCCAAAGGTATACGCCACCTTCCTGCTGTGGCTGCTGGCGGAACTGTTCGAGAACCTGCCCGAAGTCGGCGACCCCGACAAGCCCAAGCTCGTCTTCTTCTTCGACGAGGCCCACCTGCTCTTCAATGAAGCGCCCAAGGCGCTCCTGGAGAAGATCGAGCAGGTAGTGCGCCTGATTCGCTCCAAGGGCGTCGGCGTCTTCTTCATCAGCCAGAACCCGCTGGACGTCCCCGACATGGTGCTGGGCCAGTTGGGCAACCGCGTCCAGCACGCCCTGCGCGCCTACACCGCCCGCGACCAGAAGGCCGTCAAGGCCGCTGCGGGGACCTTCCGTCTCAACCCCGCGCTGGACCTCGAAAGCGTCATTACCGAGTTGGGCACAGGCGAGGCGCTGGTATCCTTCCTCGACGAGAAAGGCCGCCCCAACGTCGTGGAGCGCGCCTTCGTCCTGCCGCCCCAGAGCCAGATCGGCCCCATCACCCCCGACCAGCGCGCCGCCATCCTGGCCGCCTCGACCATCGGCAACCGCTACAACCAGGTCATCGACCGCGAGTCGGCCTACGAGCTGCTGAAGGTACGCGCCGACGAAGCGACCGCCGCCGCCGCGGCTGAGGCGGCCGCCAAGGACCAGGCGGCCGCCGACAAGCAGGCCGCCAAAGAAGCAGCGCAGCGGCAGAAGGAGTTCGAGAAGGCCCAGGCCGCCGCCATGAAAGCCGAGCGGTCGGCGTCCCGCTCGCAGCCCGCCGACCCCATGAACACCATGCTCAACGAACTGGGCAAGACGATGGGCCGCGAGATGGGCAAGAGCATCCAGCGCGGCCTGTTCGGCTCCCTGTTCGGCCGCAAGTAGGCCCGCCCCGCGCCGAGCTAAACCTCGGCGCTAGACCAGCGAAGCTCTGCGAGCTATCCCCCGCCCCCAGGGCTTCGCCTTCAGCCTGAC
>JAHCIE010000435.1 GCA_026129385.1 Anaerolineae bacterium | reverse complement strand
GGCGTGGGCAATGGAGACGAGGGCGCACAGGGCGATGCCGCGCGTGTTGGCCTCCGGCGCGTCCGGCGCGAGTTGCTGGGCGATGCTCTGGCCCAGGTGTTGAAGCTCGCCCCACAACGCCGCATCGTCGGGGGCCTGACGGATCGCGTCCGTGAAGGCGCGTCGCGCCCGCTCATCGCGACGCGCGGCGGCGACGTCGAAGCGATACAGGCAGCGCGCCTGGCAGAAATCGCAGCCGGGGAACGGCCCCTTTCTGACTTGCGCCTGCCGGGTGTAGGCCGCCTGCCAGTGGGCAAGGGCGGGCGCGGCCTGTCGCGTCAGGGCCTCCAGGACCGGCGTGCTGTTCTGAAAGCCCCGTGCGATGTTGACCAGAGGCGCCAGCAGGGCGTCGCGCAGGGCCAGAGCATCCGGGTAGGACCAGCCATACTGGGCCACGCGGCGCGTGAACAGGCGGTCGAGGGCGCACACGAGCACGGCCACCCTGACGCTCTGCCCTTCGTCGGCGGTCAGCCGAGGGGTAGCTTGCAGACTTGTCGCCCACAGGCGATGATAGCCGCGCACGGCAGCGGTCGGCTCGGCCAGCAGCGCCAGGAAGTAGGCGGCGAGATGCTCCTCCCACATCGGCTGGGCGAGAACGTGCCGGACGACCTCCTGCAAGCGGGCATCCAGGCGTCCCCCGGCCAGCCAGCGGCTGTAGCCCGGCGCCAGGTCGTACAGGGGACGTTGCACCAGGGGGCGCATGGCCTGGGCCAGCTGGGCATCACTCTGGGAGCCTGTCAGGTGGTGCGCCTTGTACGGCAGCATCTCGACAAGATAGGGGCGATCCGCGCCCTCGGCGAAGACGGCAGCCTGGTACACAGGCAGCGCGGCCACGACGCGCTGCTGCCCCTCGTCCAGGTTCATCGCCCCGGCCATGACCTCGCGGTCGTCTCGCGCCACGGTGCGGTGTAGAATCTTGAGATTGGTGTTCTTGATGACATCCGGGATAAGCTTGGTCGGAATCTGCTCGGCGACGAGGACGCCCTGGCCGTAGGCGCGAATCTCGGACAGCATGTTGGCGAAGGCCTCGACCGCCTGGCCCTTCGTGTTCGCCTCCTCAGTTCCCACCTCGGTGCGGACATTCTTGAGGAGACGGTGCGCCTCCTCGATCACCAGGATATGCTGAAGGCCCGCGCGCCCCTGAGTGGAGCGCGCCTGAATCAGTCGGTACTCGTAGAGCCGCGCCAGCAGCAGGCCAATCACGAACGCCTTCTCGTCGTCATTGCCCATCCGCTCCAGTTCGAGGACCGTGGGGTGGGCCAACAACTCGTCCATCGGGATCGAGTGGGATGTGTCGAGCATCAAGCCCTTGTTGCCCAGCCGCAGCGAGCCGATGCGCGCCTTGAGGCCCGCCGTGACATCCATGCGGATGCGCTCGTCATAGCCCAGACGCTCCACCACCGCATCGATCTTCTCGTACAGGTCGGTCAGGGTGGGAAAGACGGGCCAGCGCGCCTCGTGGCCGCGCTCGTCGTCGGGCAGGTAGCGGTTGTGGCCGCTGATGAGGCTCCAGCCTTTGTCGGTGTAAATCTCGTGCAGGCACGTGTCCAGGATGTAGGGCATGGGCGCGTAGAGGACGAAGGCCGCGTTGAAGACCGACTTCAGATAGTCGATGTGAGTCTGGACGTGGACGCGCTCCTCCGGCTGGGCGGCAGCGCCGGGGGGCGGCGTGGCGATCTCGAACTCGAAAGGGTTCAGGCGGAATGGGGCATAGCGCTCGTCGCCCAGGGTGTAGACGCGCAGGGTCGGGAAACGCGGCTGCCCCCGGCCATCGCGGACCGCCAGCAGGTCTCGATACTCGGCCTTCGCCGGCTCAATGACCAGGAACGGCACGCCTCGCCCCGCGTCGTGCAACCGGTCCAGCAGGGCGAACAGGGTATTGGTCTTGCCGCTGCCGGTTGCCCCCACAATCAGGCCATGCCTGGTGAAGTCGTCGCGGGCCAGGCTGAACCAGTCGCCCGACGGCGCGCCCCGGTCGAGGACGCGACCGAGGCTGACCGGGTCCTTCGACGGTGTGGCAATGGCGACGTCGAAGCGTGCAGCCTCCACCACGGTGTAGCCGGGCAACTCCGCCGATGGCAACTGGCACAGGGTCGCCAACTCGCCGGACGTGAGGGAGGTTGCCAGCGTATCCGCCCCGGTCGGTCCCAGCCGGTCACACACGTGACTACGCAGCGGCTCGGGCCGCGAGTCCTCGCCGGCATAGGCGGCCCGCAGTAGGGTGCGCGCCCGCTGCACGGCCACCTCCGTGGCGGCAAAGAAGTACGCCTCGCTGGCCCACATGCCCAGCGCCTTGCCCCGAGTCAGGCGCTCGAGGCTGGCGTCGAGCAGCTCGACGGCGTACTGGGCCTGGCGGTTGAATACCTCCCGCGTCGCCGTCCCGACAGGCGTGCTGATTCTGACGTGGGGCGAGATGGCGCTGACCGCCTGCAGAATCTGGTCCACCTCCCGCGCGACCCAGGCCTCCTCCAGGGGGCGGCTGACGACGAGATAGCCCCACGTCTCATCTCGCAGCCCGCGAATCACGCGCTCCATCTGGAAGACGCTCGTCTCGCTCGGCTCCTGGCCAGTGGCCTTGCGGGTGGGAATACCCGTCAGTCGCCCCAGCCAGGCGAAGGCCTGGGCGTCACTCAGTTTCGCGCCCAGGCGCAGCGCCGACGCATCGCGCTGCCGAATACCCGGCAATACCCCCTGGAGCATCGCGGGCAGGACGTGACCGGCGCTCAGTCCTTGCGCGCCAATGTACAACTCCACCGCGCCGCGATTTGCGACCAGCAGATAGCCGAGCTTGAGCTTTAGACCGGAACAGCCAATGATGAAATCCTCTACGCATTGTTGCAGGCGGCGCTCGCCCGCCTCGCCCCAGAAGCGCGGCATTCCCTCCACACGCGCCCACTGCATGGCGTCGATCTGGCCCCAGATGGGAACTATGCCCGGCGTCAGGTCCTCGCGGTCGCGCCGCTCCAGGGCCGCGATGAGGGCGGGGATGTCCTTCTCCGGCTGGCTGATGGTCAACATAGTCGGTCCCTCATGGCTGCCATAGTCTCGGCCCGACGCCCAGCAGAGGTAGATACACCAGCCCGATGACGAGCAGGGCGATGACGAGCAGCATCACCGCGACCCAGCGAGGAAAGGGCGACACGGCGCGCACGACCGACCCGGCCGACTGGGGCTGGCCGAGGGCGCCGGGCGCGGAGAGAACCCTGATTCGCCAGACGCGGCCCGACCCGTGCCCCGCATCATCCCAGCGCCCCCAGGCCTCGATCTCATCGCCCTGACCGACCATGCCGCCCTGGCGTCTCCCCACCAGGGTAAGGTTGACGGTGCGGCCCCCGCTCGCTTCCAACACGCGCATCTCCA
>JAHCIE010000434.1 GCA_026129385.1 Anaerolineae bacterium | reverse complement strand
CGCGGGCGCGGCCGGAGCCGGCGCGTGCGTAACGCTCGCATTCTGCTGCCGGTCTTCATACTCATCGTCATCGTCAATCTGGCTACCAAGAGTGAATTACTGGGGCGGTTGATCTACCTTATCGCCGCGCTGCTGCTGCTAGGCGCGTTGTGGGCGTGGCTCAACCTGCGCAACGTGCAAATTGTGCGGCAGACGCGGGCGCGGCGCGCTCAAGTGGGACAGTATACAGACGAGCGCTTCATCGTCCGGAATGCCAGCCGCATTCCCAAGCTGTGGCTGGAGGTGCGCGACGAGTCGACACTGCCTGGCCACCAGGCGAGCCGCGTCGTCAGTGCGCTCGGGGGCAAGCGGCAGCGGGGCTGGCAAGTACGCACCTTCGCCCGGCGGCGCGGTCGCTATACGCTGGGGCCAATCGCTCTGTCCAGCGGTGACCCACTGGGGCTATACCACTTCGAGAAATTGCTGCCCGCTACATCGAGTATGGTGGTTTATCCAGCGACGATCGACCTACCGCGCTTCGAGCCGCCCATCGGCCAGTTGGTTGGGGGCGAGGCGTTGCGGCTGCGCACCCAGGTTGTGACGACGAATGTCGCGGGTATCCGCGACTATGTACCCGGTGACGCCTTCAACCGCATTCACTGGCCGTCTACGGCGCGTAAGGATCGCTTGCTCGTCAAGCAGTTCGAGATCGATCCGACAGCGGACATCTGGTTGATTCTCGACATGCAACGCGATGTACAGGTGGGAGAGCTGGCGACCGAGGACGCGCCCGATGAAATCCTGCCGGCTTTGCTGGAGAACCGTCAGCCGCGCACGGTGCTGGCCCCGACGACCGAGGAGTATGGCGTGACCGTGGCGGCGTCGATTGCGCGCCACTTTCTGGCGCAGAACCGCGCGGTAGGCTTAGTCACCTACGGCCAGGACCGCGAGGTGGTCCAGTTGGACCGCGGCGAACGCCAACTTAACAAGATTCTGGAGACGCTGGCGGTGATTCGCGCCGTGGGCCGCGCGCCGCTGGAGCAGGTGCTGACGGCCGAGGAGCGTCTCTTTGGACGGAATAGCATCGTCATCGTTATCACGCCATCGTCCTTCGAGCCGTGGGTTCCGGTGCTGCGCGAGTTGCGACGACGTGGCGCGCATAGTGTGGCGGTGCTGATCGAGGCCAGTACTTTCGGCCCGTCGCCGGCCGCGTTGACAGTGCTGAGCGGGTTGGTGGCAAGCGGCATTCCCACCTATATGGTCAAGAATGGCGACAGCCTCGATGCCGCGCTTGGGCAACGGGCTAGTGGGCCGTGAATGGAGAGATTCGAGACTGGCGATTGGAGATGCGGGAGATGGAAGGCCACTCGCGAGTGGCTAACTTGACTCTCGCCTGTGTCTGTGCAATTCTAATCTCCAATCCCCAATCTCTAGTCTTTAATTTCTTGCCTTGTGTCTGTCTCTCAACGAGGAGGGATGAATGGCCAATCAACCGGAGCGTAACCTGGGCATGGAACTGGTCCGGGTGACAGAAGCGGCCGCCATGGCGGCGGGCCGCTGGATGGGGCGTGGCGACAAGAATGGCTCGGATCAGGCGGCCGTCGACGCCATGCGCCTCATTCTGAATAGTATCGAGATGGATGGCATCATTGTCATCGGCGAGGGCGAGAAGGATGAGGCGCCTATGCTCTTCAACGGGGAGCGTATCGGCACCGGACACCCGCCTGAAGTGGATATCGCCGTTGATCCCATTGACGGTACGCGACTGTTGTCGCAGGGGCGATCTAACGCTCTGGCGGTCGTTGCGTTGGCTCCGCGCGGCACGATGTTCAACCCCGGCCCGGTCATGTATATGGAGAAGATCGCCGTCGGCGAGGTCGCACGCGGTCACATTGACATCAATGCGCCGATTGCGGTCAATCTGCGCAACATCGCCCGCGCGAAGGGTACGGATGTAGAGGACGTCACGGCGGTGATTTTGGACCGGCCACGCCACGAGCAGATCATTCGGGAGGTGCGGCAGACAGGAGCACGCATCCGCCTTATTACCGACGGCGACGTGGCGGGCTCCATTATGACCGCGCTGCCGGGCACAGGCGTCGACGTGTTGCTGGGCATCGGTGGCACGCCAGAGGGGGTGGTCTCGGCGTGCGCGCTGAAGGGCCTGGGAGGCGAGATTCAGGGCCGCCTCTGGCCGCGCAACGACGAAGAGGCGCGCCTGGCACGTGAGATGGGTTATGCGCTGGATCAGGTGCTGATGAACGACGAGCTGGTCAAGAGTGACGACGTATTCTTCGCTGCCACTGGTATCACGGATGGCGAGCTGCTCAAGGGTGTGCGATACTACGCGGGGGGCGCGACGACGCACTCTATGATGGTGCGTAGCAAGTCGGGCACGATGCGCCTCATTGAGGCGCAGCACCGCTGGCAGAAGCTGATGCTCATCAGTCAGTTGCCGTTCGACTAAGGCGCATTGCACAGGCGCGGTAGCCGGGCAGTGGAGAATGAGACCTGCTGCCTGGCTGCTCCCATCTTTTCCCAAACCAGGAGTTGACAAAAGCCGCCGTTGCGGCTATAATAGGGCCACGATTTGAGTTGTAGACATCCGTAGCAGAGTATTCCCCACCCTTGTTCCGAACTTGCCCCGCTCTGATATCTCTATAGAGGGCTGCCCGCCGCTTTGCGACAGCATTGGGGCGTCCGGTGGCGTGTGCTACCCTGTTGCGCGGTGCGCCCTCCCTACACCAGCTAAGGACTATCCCCGGTCGTGGACATTGCTCAGCTAGAAGCCAAGAGTGTCAGCGAGCTTCAAGATATCGCCCGTGGGCGCGACGTACCTGGCGTCGGCCGCATGCGAAAGAATGACCTGGTTCTGCGCCTGATGCGTCAAGCGGGCGAGGAGCAAGGCTACATCTTCGGTGGTGGCATCCTGGAGATCATCCCCGAAGGTATCGGGTTCCTGCGTTCCGACAATTTGCTGCCGGGGCCAGATGACGTGTATGTGTCGCAGTCGCAGATCCGTCGCTTTGGATTGCGGACCGGCGACATGGTTATCGGCCAGATTCGGCCTCCTAAAGACACCGAGAAGTACTATGGCCTGTTGAGGGTCGAGTCGGTTAATGGGCAGGACCCGGATATCGCCAAGCAGCGGCCCGATTTCGACAAGCTCACCCCTATCTTTCCCAATGAACAACTGAAGCTCGAGATCGGCGGCCGGGTTCTCTCCAACCGCCTGATCGACCTGCTGTCGCCCATCGGTCGTGGGCAGCGCGGTCTGATCGTCTCGCCGCCTAAGGCGGGCAAGACGACCGTTCTCAAGCAGATCGCCAACGGCGTCTCCCAGAACTACGCCGACCTGCACTTGATGGTTGTTCTCATTGGCGAGCGGCCTGAAGAGGTGACCGATATGGATCGTTCGGTGGAG
>JAHCIE010000433.1 GCA_026129385.1 Anaerolineae bacterium | reverse complement strand
GCGTTGGCCTGCACCAGATGACGGCGGGCCGCCTCGCCCTCGCGAATGGCTGCTTCCAATTGAAGGCGACGATCCAGCGCGTGGGTACGATCGATGAGGAGCTTGCGAGCGGCGAGGCCACGCTCCATCTGTTGGGCCAGATGAACCTCTTCCTCGCCTGAAAGCAGAGGGACACGTCCCACTTCGAGCATATAGAGGCGCACGGCGTCGTCTTCCTCGACGCCGCTGAAGTCAATAATCTTGGCAGGCTCCTCTGCCTCATCGTCCTCGATAGTCAGGTCTGTGTCGAAGACCTGGATACCCTGCTCTTGCAGGCGCACGTACAGCTCTTCCAGTTGGTCGAGGCTGTCCTCGGCTTCGGGCAAGACATCGAGAATATCGTCATACGTGACGTAACCGTGCTGCCGCCCCTGATCCAGCAGAGCCAGGAACTGGGGGGTCATCACGGGTTCGGGCGTCGGCTCCACGATGATTGTGCGCGTCTCGTCTACGTCGTAAGTCACTTCCTACCCTCTTCTGGCGTCACAGCCCAAATCGCCCCCCATCCGGAATCAACCGCCGACGACTGCTGTCGGCTGAATGGGGCCACCGCCGTATCACATCCGTCACAGGACTCTTCAGGGACGGCTGGGCGCCGGGTGGACCTTGCCGCCACACGGCAATAAAAACCCGCCGAGGCGGAGCATCGTCGGCGGGGTCTCGTGCGACAGGCAACCCCAATTCTAACAAATTGGGCGCCTTTTGTCAAGCACGTGACCGGTCCAGCAGTCTACAAGAATAGATGGTGGACCATGACGAATCTTACTGAAAATGACAATAAACCGCGGCGTTTCATGACGCGGCGCGCGAGGTAAAGGGGTTAGCGCGGCGCGCGAGGCCGGTATTGGTGGTAGAGGCGCGCCGCCTCGGTGCGGTTGGTCACGCCCAGCTTCTGGAAGATGTTCTGAAGGTGGAATTTGACGGTATGGTCGGTAACGGACAGGCGGTCCGCAATTTGTGCGTTGGTCTGGCCCTCAGCCACCAACGCTAGAAACTCGCGTTCGCGGTCCGATAGGGAGGTCAGAGGGTTAGTCGGGGCCTGGCCCACCCCACCGCGCAGCGCGCCGCGCGGGAACACCAGGTGGCCGTGGGCCACGTTGCGAATCGCCGCCACCGTCTGCCGGGGCGGGTCTGTCTTGAGGGCGAAGCCATCAGCTTCGAGTTCGAGCGCGCGCTGCATAGCTTCGCCGTCGCCGAAGGCCGTCAGGAGCAGGACGCGCACGGGGAGCTTCTCCTGGCGGATGCGCTCCAGCACTTCCAGCCCGTCCATGGACGGCATCTGAAGGTCGACCACGACCAGATCCGGCTCCAATTGATGCACGACTTCCATCAGTCGCAGGCCGTTGGTGGCCGTCCCGATCACTTCCATATCCGGCTCATCTTGCAGCAGGCCGCGCAGCCCTTCGAGGACCAGCTCGTGATCGTCGGCCAACACGATGCGAATAGGATAGCCGTGGCGAGTGTCAGGCATAGCCGGGCACCCTCACCTGGACGCGGGTTCCGTGACCCCGCTCGCTGGTCAGGCGAAATTGTCCGCCCACCAGCTCGGCTCGGTCGCGCATGCCGCGCAAGCCGATGTGTTCCTCGCGTTCCGTGCCGGCCGGGCCTTCCAGCGGCGGCGGGTCGAAGCCGCGCCCATTGTCAATGATTTCAAGCATCACCCAGCCATTGTCGCCCGATAGGCGCACGTCCAGCCGGTCGGCCTTGGCGTGGCGGTAGGCGTTGGATAGCGCCTCTTGCAGGATACGATACAGGGCGATCTTAGCCGGCAGGCTGACGGGTGGCGGCGCGCCTTCTACACTCCATTCGACCAGCGTCCCAGTCAGGGCCTGATGCTGGATGATGAGGCCTTGCAGGACGGAGACGAGGGGCCGACGGCGAAACTCCGGTGGCCGCATCACGCCCAGGGTTGTTTTAATTTCGTCTAGCGATGTCTGCACCAGGGCAGCCACGCGAGCCAGGCTAGCCTCGACGGGGGCACGCATCTCATCGGGGATGAATGCCAGGCGGCTGTCCATCATCTCTAGCTGCGAGGAGGCGGCAAAGAGTTTCTGCACTGGCCCGTCATGGATATCGAGGATGACACGCTGCAACTCCTCCTCGGTGACGGCCAGGATGCGGCGCGATGCCTCTGCGCCTGGCAACGACGGCGAGCGGGTACGAGTCAGAAGGACGGCCAGCTCGACCAGCGCCTCGGCCAGCCGCTGCTGTTCCGGATCGGGCAAGGGGATGCCCGGCGCAAAGCCGAGCCGCAGCTCGGCGATGACGTCGCCATGCTCGCGCACCGGCATCTCCAGCCAGCGCGTGCCCTCGCCCGCTGCGGGTGGGGCGGTGCCGGTGCGAATCGTCTCGACTGGCCCACCCAATCCAGGCGAGAAGGATAGGGCCCCGCACGAGGCATGCAAATCGCGGGCCACCTCGGCCAGCAGCCGTTCGTAGGCGGCGATGAGGGATTCCATACTGAGCAGTATACCCCCGGCTGTTGTCGGCGCGCAAACCTCCTCGCTACCGATGCGCCACGAAGGCCCCGCTTAGCTTGTCGACCACGAATTGACCCTCGGCATCGATGACCGCCTCAATCTCCCTTCGGATCGCCGCGAAGACGCTCGTCCGCGCCGCGGCGGGTATCTCGCGCAGGGGGGCCATGCTGGCCGCGTAGGCCAGGAGGGGGTCAGGAGTGGGGAACACCAGGGCGTCGCGTCGGTTGTGGCGGGTCACGTTGCCAAAGGCCGCGCCCACCAGCGTCCCGCCGTTCTCCAGGCCGAAGCGCCGCGCCAGGCTTTCGCCGCTGGGTGGCTCTCCCAGGCCGGCCGACGCCCATGTCCGATGCAGGATAGCCGCCAGTTGCGGCATATTGTCCACGCTGTTCGTCGCTGCCAGCAACACGCCGCCTGGTCTGAGGGTGCGCCACGCCTCGGCGAGAGCGGCGGGGATGTCGGGCACGTGGTACAGCATGTGGTTCATCATTACCAGATCGAAGCAGGCGTTGGCGAAGGGCAGCCGCTGCACGTCTCCACGCGCCAGGTGGACGCGCAGTCTGGCGTCCCTCGCGTCGGCGCGACAGCGATCCAGCATGGGGTGCGACTGGTCAATGCCCACCACACGCCCCAGTGGGGCGAGCCGGGCGGCGGGTAGCAGAATCGCCCCCGCGCCACAGCCCGCGTCGAGGACGGCGGCGCGCGGGTCGATGGTGACGAGGCTGAGCAGCCAATCGGCCCACGGCTCCTGGAGACGACTGTAGCGGCGATGGGTGTCAATACGAGTCTGGAGTGGCCCGTCACTGGCGTACCAGGCCGGGTCCATGTAGGGGAGGGTCATCCTGTCGTCCTGTAGGGATCGCAGCGGCACGCACGACCGCGCCTGCGGCTCA
>JAHCIE010000432.1 GCA_026129385.1 Anaerolineae bacterium | reverse complement strand
ACACCTGCCAGGACCAGGCCGCTACCCAGCAGCCAGCCAGTCGGTGAACGCCAGTCGAGGCGAGGGCGGACCTCCGGTCGGGGGCGCACGAGCAGCCAGCCAGCCCACGCCGCCAGCATGACCAGGACGATGGCGCGCAGCAAGGCCGCCTTGTCAGGCTCAAAGGTGCGGGCGGTCAGCAGGTTGAAAAAGAGGGGAGTGACGACCAGGGCGGCCAGCCAGCCGCCTTCGATAAGGCGGTCGAGGAACGAGGGAAGGCGCGTGCGCATCGAAGCTAGAGACCTCACGAAGAATACGATGGGGCAGGCGCGTCCGTCTGCCCCAGACACAACAGCCTATTATAGCATGACGCCCACCCAGCTACGAAAGATGCGCCCGCCGTCGCTACTCGTCCCTGACGGCGATAACCTCCAACAGTCCCGCGAAGCGGTTGACGCCCGGCACGGCCGACAGCCGCCGGTCGAGGGCAATATTGCCACTCGCCAGACGCTGGTACGCGGAGCGCACGTCGTCTGGCAGGCCAGACAGGTGCTTGGGCAGCATGTTAGAGCGGCGCGTCGTCTCAATGTGGAAGCCCGTCGCCTTGAGCAGGTCGCGCACATCCTGCATGCTGAAGCGGCGGCGGTGGGTGTCACCCATCCGCAGGGCCTCACGGGTCAGCTCCGGCCACGACCAGCGTTGGGGCAGGTTGTAGATGAACAGGTAGCCGCCGGGCCGCAGCACGCGGGCGATCTCGGCCAGCGACGCCGCCGGGTAGGGAACATGTTCCAGCACGCCACACGACAGCGCGGCGTCGAAGGCCGCGTCGGGGTAGGGCAGCGCGATGGGGGCCGTCCCATACTCGATACTGATTTCCGGGAAGAGCGGCTCGGCCGTCTTGCGCTGCGCCCGTTCCAGGTCATACGCGGTGACCTCCAGCCCGCGCCGCTGCAACAGGAACGACATCTGCCCCTGGCCCGCGCCCCAATCCAGGACGCGCGCCCCCGACCACAGAGTCGCCGCGATTTCGTCGGCCATGCGGATATAATTCCGCAGCGCGCTATCCGCCGACAGGTAGTAATGCGGGTCATGCGTCCGCCGCAACAATCCCAATTCGTCGCCCGCCCCCGCCTCATGCTCTGTGGTCATGGTAGTTCATCCTTGCTTCCGAATCTAGCCCTCGTCTCTCACTCCGAGCAGATGCGAGGAGTCCCCGTTGCTGTCGCAGCCGAGACCCCTCCTTTGTCGGGGTGACATCGAAAGTCACACGCCTGGCGCACGCCGTTACCCGGTGTTGGGCCGCGCTACCCTGCCCCATGCTTCACGCACTACGCGCCACGCCCCACGCCGGCCCCCAATCCCCAATCCCTCATCTCTAGTCTCCCCCTCCCGCCGTCGGTAGCGTCCCTAGCGGCGCGCCGCGCAGGGCCGCCCGCAGCGCCGCGTGGTCACTCCACGGGTACTCGACCGTACCGAAGCACATGCTCTGCTCGTGGCCCTTACCGCACGCCAGCACAATGTCGCCCGCCTGCGCCAGCCGCGTCGCCGCGTAGATGGCCTCACCCCGATCAGGGACGCGGAACAGGTCCACGCCCTCCACCTTGCCCTGCCCGGCCGCCGCCGCGACGCTCTCGGCGATGATGCCATCCAGGTCCTCGGTGCGCGGATCCTCGGCGGTCACGATCACCACGTCCGCCAGCCGCCCCGCCACCTCACCCATCATACGCCGCTTGGCCCGGTCACGCAACCCCGCCGAGCCGAACACGACAATGACGCGGCCCTCGGTCATCGCGCGCCCCGCCGTGAGCGCCTGTTCCAACGCATTGGGCGTGTGGGCGAAGTCCACCACGGCCAGGAAGTCCTGCCCCTCGTCGATGGGGTCCATGCGACCCAGCACACCCCGCACCCCCGCGACGCCAGCCTGCATCGCCGCCGGCGACACGCCGAAGGCGACGCCGACGCTGAGCGCGGCCAGAATGTTGTGAACGTTGTACACGCCCAACAGCGGCGAGGCCACCTCGAAGGCGCTACCCGGCGTGTGGGCCAGGAAGCGCAGGCCGCCGGGCGTCGTACGCACGGCGGTGGCAAAAATATCCGGCGGCGCAGCCGGGGCGCGACCCTCGGTCGGGACGCCATAGACGAGGCGGCGCGCGGCCCAGATGGGCAACAGGTAGGCGAAGGAGGAGTCGTCGCCGTTAAGGACGGCTGTCTTAGGCATACCCGGCTGCGCCGCGCCCTCGGCCAGCTTGCGGAACAGCGTCGCCTTCGCCTGCTGATAGGCTGCAAGCGAGCCGTGGAAGTCCAGGTGCTCGTGGGTGATGTTCGTGACCACCGCCACATCGAAGTCGATAGCGTCCACGCGCCGCTGCGCCAGGCCGTGGGAGGTGGTCTCCAGGACGACGATATCCATGCCCGCCTCGACCATGCGCGCCAGGTAACGCTGCACGTCGGGCGCGTCGGGCGTCGTGGTGTGGAAGCCGGTGTCCATCTCGGTGTCGCCCACCAGCGCGCTGACCGTCGTCACCGCCCCCACCTTCAGCCCCGCCGCCTTGAGCACGCCATACGTCAGCAGGCTGGTGGTCGTCTTGCCGTCGGTCCCCGTGACGCCGACGACAGTCAGCCGCCGGCCGGGGTAGTCGTAGAAGGCGGCGGCCAGCTGAGCCTGCGCACCCCGCCCATCGGCGACCTGGACGTAAGGCACACCCTCCGGCAGCCAGCCGCGCGCGACCAACTCATCCGGGGACCGCTCGCCGACCACGGCCACCGCCCCGCGCGCCACCGCCTGGCGGATGAACTCGTGGCCGTCGCGGGCCGTGCCCCGCACGGTCATGAATACGTCGCCGGGCTGCGTCTGGTCCGCGTACAGGCTGATGCCGCTGACGGGCACATTCAATTCGCCACGCACGGCGAGGGGGGCGAGAGCGTGGCTGAGGCTGGCGAGAGACTTGGTAGGCATGGGGCGCATTCAGGCAGCAGGGATGGGTGATAGTTGGCGGCGGGTGTCCGTAGGGGCGCACCGCCGTGCGCCCCTACGACATGCGGGATTCTATGTGGTTCCTGTGCGCAGCAAAGTGAACCAGGTTCCCCTTCAGGAAGAAGGTGGGCATCTGGTAGCTGATGCGCTCCTCGGCGTCAGGGGCGACGGCCTTGATGGTAGCGCGGATCGCCTCGAGCAGCCCCCGGATGTCGTCGGGGAAGGCGGCGATATACTCATCAATGCTATCGTAGCCGCCCTTGTCGTGCTGCATGCGTCGCCTCTCCGCTCGTCCGCGTCCTAGCGCATCGCTTGGGGCAGACCGGGGCCGACGCCGAACATCTGAATCGACTGGTTAGCAAAGTCAATAAACGGGGCGGGGTACAGACCGATGACGAGCACCATAATCAGGCACACCACACGAGAGGCCAGCATCGTCCCCGCCAGGCGGAGGGGCGGGGCATCGA
>JAHCIE010000431.1 GCA_026129385.1 Anaerolineae bacterium | reverse complement strand
CTGCGCCAGCGGCGACGTCAGGGGACGGGGACGTGCCCGAGAGCGCCAGCAACCGCTGGCCCGCACCCTCGGCGCGAACCGGGGACACGCAGAGCGTCAGCACCGCTACCCAGGACCGCTACTGGCGCGATGCCCAGGGCATTCACCGCGCCACGCCCGACGGCCACGCGTACCTCCTGACGCCGCCGCCCATCGGCGGTGCCAGCCTCGACGGCTGGACGAACAGCATGCGGCAGCACCCGAACGAGACGCCCTACCTGCTGTACGTCGACGGGCAGTACAGCGACGTCGTCTGGATTCCCCAGGCCACGCCCAGCAGCAACATCCAGATGGATGTGCAGCCTTCCATCTCAACCCGGCAAAGCGTGGCGCGCCCCTCGGGCGACGGGGACAGCACGGACCCGCGCGAGGTGGCGCTGGATGCCCTGGGACACGTGCCCCTGCCGGCCATTCACCTCCAGGTCAACCCGGCCCTGGGGCTGGTCCATATGCCCGGCTGGTTCTGGGTCGAAGGCTACGACGGCCGGCCCTTTGGCCTGGAGCGGCGCGTGACGGTGCCGCCCGAGGTCGGCGACGACGTCCCGATCACGGTGGTCCCCGCCGATGACCCGCGACGGCGAGAGACCCACTTCACGGTGCAGGTCCGACTGTGGGCGAGCCGCTACGAGTGGAACTTCGGCGACGGGCAAGGCCTCCTGACCATGTCCCTGGGCAAGCCGATGCCCGCCGAGTCCGACATCCAGCACACCTACGAGTATTCCTCGTTAGGCCTCCCCGAGGGCTTCCCGGTGCGGCTGACCGTCACCTTCGACGCCGAGTACCGCGTCAATGGTGGGCCGCCCATCGGGTTGCCCTCCATCCAGCAGACCTATGAGTACGGCTACCGCGTCCAGGAGATTCAGTCGATCCTGACGCAACGCTAGCGGGCGTGGGAGGAGCCGGTATGGACAATCTCGACTACCTGTACGGTGATGAAGAGGATCGCGCGCCGTCGCGGCTCAGCCTGGTGGGCATCGCTCTGGGGCTGGTCGTATGTGGCGTCGTCCTCTACAAGCTGGCCGGCCCTCCCCACCTGCCGGACGCACTGCCCGATTGGAGCACGATCGTCACCACCCTCAAAGGGTCGGACATCCCCCTGGAGGCGCTGACCTACATCTTTACGACCCTGGCGTGGCTTGTCTGGGGCTGGGTCGTCGCCTCCCTCGTCTTCCAGTTCCTGCTGGCCGTCGCACAGGTCGCTACCCACGGCGCGGCCTGGGTGCGGCAGCTCCACGTCGTCGTCGACCCCCTCACGGCGCCGCTGGTTCGGCGCGTGGTCGACGGCGCGGTCGTGGCCGCCGTGGTCGTCAATCTGGTGGGGCGGACAGGCACCACCGCTGCCGCTGCCCCCGCCGAGCCAACACCGATTGTCCTGGTCGCGGTCGCTCGCACCGACGAGGGCGCGCCGCCCCCTCAAGCGCAGGACGAGGCCGACAGTGACAGCGTCCAATATACCGTCCAGCCGGGCGACTCCCTGTGGGCCATCTCCGAGCGCTTCTACGGCACGGGCGAGCACTTCATGCGCCTGGTCGACGCCAACGACGGACGCGCCATGCCAGGCGGCGCCCACTTTACGCGCGCGGGCGTCATCCATCCCGGCTGGGTGCTGGTCATTCCCGATCCCACCCTGTCCCCGGAAGAGAAGACCGAAGAAGCGGTCGCCGCGACAACCTACGTGGTCGAGCCGGGCGACACGCTGTGGGGCATTGCCGCGCGCTTCCTCGGCGACCCACTCCGCTACAAGGAAGTCTTCGAGCTCAATCGGGGCGTGGCTCATCCCAATACCGGCTGGCGGCTGACCAATCCCAGCCTCATCTGGCCGGGCCTCCAGCTCAAGCTGCCCCTGCCTCCCCAACAGAGCGTCAAGCCCCCGCCCGCGCGGCGTGTCGAGAAGGCGGCTCCCCCTGTGGCGCCGCCCGTCGCCCCGCCCGCCGCCGCGCAGCCCCAGCCCTCCCCGACGCCGGTCTGCCCGACGCCGCCTCCACCCGCAGTCCCAGCCGCTCCTCTCAACAGCGCGCCGACCGTCGCGCCCACGCCGTCCCCCACGCGCACCGTCGTCGTCGCGACTCCATCTGATGATGCCGCAACGGCCCCGATATCCCCCTGGCTCTTGGGAGCGGCCGGGGTGGGAACGGCAGCCGCCGTCGGCGCGGCGGCGTTCAAGGCCCGTCGGCGGGTACGGCGCAGTCTGAGCGAGCGGCCCGCGCCACTCGAGGACGAGCAGCCCGCGCCGCGCGGCTTTGCCGACGCGGAACCGGCGCGCGTGCTCACCCATCGTCTGAGCGGCGCGGAGGCCGAGCCGGCCGTCGTGGTCGCCGAGCAGGCGCTGCGCTTCCTGGCCGAGAACGGGGTCGACGAGGTGACCGTGGTGACGGCGCGGGAGGGGCGCGGCGTCGTCGAGCTGACCCTGAGCGCCAGCCTGCTGGTCCAGGCGCGCATCCTGGAACTGGCGTCGGACCTGGCAACGCACCTCGGCGGGACCGTGGAGGCGTCCATCACCCGCGACCAGGACGTGCTGTTGACCCTGTCGGGCCTGAAGTTGGCGACCCTGCTCCCGCCGACGACCGCGGGCCGTGAGCCTTCGCGCCTCTTCTCCCTGGGCGTCATCCCCCGGCGCGACATCCTCTACGCGAACTGGCGCGAGCTGGGCCACGTCCTCGTGGCGGGCACGCCGGGCAGCGGCGCCGACATCGTGCTGACCGGCGTAATCAGCGCGCTGGCGGCTCGCTGCAGCCCCGACGACCTGCACCTGTTGACCATCGCCAGCCAGCGTGTCTTGCCCGCGCCGTTGGAGCGGCTGCCGCATCAGCTCGTTGGGCTGGTGGAGCCCACCGATGAGGAGAGTGTCGCGAAGGCGCTGGCGGACGCGCGAACGGAGATGACGCGCCGCATGGAGCGGGCCGCCACCCCGACCGCCGACGGCCAGTCTCCGAAGGAGCAGGAGCCGGACGTCGTGCTGGTCATCGGCGAGCTGGCCGACCTCCACGATGACGACTCGACGCTGGAGACGATTGCCACCCACGGCGCGGCGCACGGCGTCTATCTGCTGGCGGCCACGGCGCAGCCCGAAGCCATCGGAGACGACGAGATCAGCCTCTTCGGAACCCGGTTGGCGCTGCAGACGGTGGACGAGGAGCAGAGCGTGCGCCTGCTGGGGCAGCCGGACGCGGTGGACCTGGCGCACGGCGAGATGATTGCCCGGCTGGATGGGCGCTTCCCCGTGCGCCTGCGGGGCTTCCGCGTGTCGCCGGAGCACCTCGACCAACTGCTGCGAGTGATGGTGGCGGAGTACGAGATGAAGGCGCCGGCCGCCCCGCGCCCGCTGCCGCAGACGACGCCTGAAGCAGACGCCGCGCTCGATGCCGAGCCCACCCTCATCCCCGC
>JAHCIE010000430.1 GCA_026129385.1 Anaerolineae bacterium | reverse complement strand
GCGCGCGATCAGCCAACTCGTCATCCATAAGAACCGCGACCTCACGCCCATGGCTCGCGATTCGAACGGGGGCTTTCTTCGCTGCATCTAGTGTGGCGGACCAGCGTTGCCGGGCTTCGGTGGCGGAGATCTCGGTCATGGCTAAATTGTACACTTTAGCGGCGATCAGCCGCCCCCACCGATGAACCTCTCCAACTCCGCACGCAACTTCAGCAACGACTCCCTATGCACGTACATCATGTGCCCGGCCTCGTAGTAGCTCACGGAGAGGTTGGCGGCCAGCGGCGCGGCGAGCGCGAGGTGGTCGAAGGTGTAGTCGCTCGCGAAGTGCGGCGTGGCGAAGTCGTAGTAGCCGTTGGCGACCAGCACCCGGAGATGCGAGTTGGTGGCGATGGCCTTGCGCAGCGTCTCGGCCACATCGACGTAGCGATTCTCGTGGTCGCCGTAGCTCCACGGCCAGACGCGCGAGGTGAGCACCTCATAGGGTAGGTCGGTCTCGAAGCCCAGCTCGCGGCGCACATAGTCGTAGAACGTCGCCGTGTACGGCCCCATGATGGTCGCCAGGCTGGGGTCAAACTCGTACGCCTCCCCCGCCGCGTCGCGGTCGATGCCGGTGAGACGGCTGTCGAGGCGGCCGACAGTGCGACGCTCGTCGCGCAGCAATTCCTTGACGAAGCGGTCGATGCGGATGCGCAGATTGGTGCGCTCCACGTACTCCTCGGACAGGCCGGTGTAGCGGGCCAACGCGGCGCGGATGCGGGCGCGGTCGTCATCGCCCAGGGCCGAGCCTTGCATCAGAGCCGTCGCATACTCCCCCAAGGCGAAGGCCTCCACCTGGGCCAGCGTGGCGCGCAGGTCCTGTTGCAAGTCAGGCGCGAGACGCCGGTGATACCAGGCCGTGGCAGCGTAGGTGGGCAGAAACAGAATGTGGGGCAGGTCGTTGCCGGTGTGGAACAGGGTAGTCTGGAAATTGAGAATCGACGACACCAGCATGATACCGTTGAGATACATGCCGTGGCGGTCCTGGAGGTAGCCCGACAGCCCAGCGGCGCGCGTCGTGCCGTAGCTCTCGCCGATGAGGAACTTGGGCGAGGTCCAGCGCTGGGTACGGGTAGTGTACAGGCGGATGAAGTCGCCCACGGATTCAATGTCTCGCCTGAAGCCGTGGAACTCCCTGGCCTTCTCGCCAACCACGGGGCGACTATAGCCAGTGCTCACCGGATCGATGAACACCAGATCCGACACATCTAACAGGGAGAACTCGTTGTCCGCCAGACGGTGGGGCGGCGGCGGCAGGTTACCCACATCGTCCATGCGGACGCGGCGCGGGCCGAGCAGCCCCAGATGCAGCCACACCGACGATGAGCCGGGGCCTCCATTGAAGGAGAACGTGATCGGGCGCGTGCTCTTGTCGGCCACCTCGTCGCGGGTGTAGGCGATAAAGAAGACAGAAGCCTTCGGTTTCTCGCCCTCGAACTCACCCACCTTGTCGCCCTTCTTCTCGGCCTCCTCCTTGAGGATGAGCGTCCCCGTAGTGGCGGTAAAGTGAATCTCCTGCCCATCCAGCAGGATCACGTGCTTGGTCTCGACCAGGTTATCGGTCGGGGGCGGTGGCGGGGCGGGCGGCGCGGTTTCATCGGGCATGAGATTCACTCCCGTGATAGGGGCGGAGGTCTGGTCAGGGCAGCATAGTCGCTATACCCGTGACTGTCAAGCCAGAACGCCACAACGCCGCCGCGTCCCTGTCACGGACGCGAATTCCCCGCCGCCGCATTTCGCGGTATAGTAAGGGCAATGAACGCCCCCATCCGCCGAACGCGAGGTACCGCCATGCCCCCCTCATCGACCGCCGATATTGGCCTCATCGGCCTGGCCGTGATGGGCCAGAACCTGGCCCGCAACATGGCCCGCAACGGCGTCCGCGTCGCCGTCTACAACCGCACCACGTCGCGCGCTGAGGAGTTCGTCCGCGAGTTCCTCGACCCGAACCTGATGCTGGCCCGCGAGCTGCCCGCCCTTGTCCGGATGCTCAAGCCACCGCGCCGCGTGATGCTCATGGTGCAGGCGGGGGCGGGCGTCGATGCCGTCATCGAGCAACTCGTGCCCCTTCTGTCGCCAGGCGACATCATCATCGACGGCGGCAACTCCTACTTCAAGGACACCGAGCGGCGTAGCGCGCGCCTGCACGAAGTCGGCCTCCACTTCCTCGGCACGGGCGTCTCCGGCGGCGAGGAAGGCGCACTCTACGGACCAAGCATCATGCCCGGCGGCCCCAGGGACGCCTACGCGGCCGTCGAGGCCATCTTCCGCGCCATCGCAGCCCGCGCGCCGGATGGGACGCCGTGCGTGGCCTATCTAGGGCCAGGTGGCGCCGGCCACTACGTCAAGATGGTGCACAACGGCATCGAGTACGGCGACATGCAACTCATCGCCGAGGTGTACGACATCCTGGCGCGGGGCGCAGGGCTGGACGCGGCGGCCCTGGCCGACGTGTTCACCGCCTGGAACGAAGGCGAGCTACAGTCCTACCTCATCGAGATCACCTCCCTCATCTTCCGCACCCTCGATGCCGAGACCGCGCGGCCGCTGGTCGACCTGATTGTCGACACAGCGCAGCAGAAGGGCACGGGTAAGTGGACTTCCCAGAATAGCTTCGACCTGGGCATCCCCACCCCGACCATCAACGCGGCGGTCGAGGCGCGCCAGTTGTCGGCCCTCAAGGCCGAGCGCGTCGCCGCCGCGCAGACTCTCGCCCGCCCCGCCCCCGCCTTTACCGGCGACAAGGCGCAGACGGTCGAGGCGGCCCGCGCCGCACTATATGCCGCCAAGATCGGCGCCTATGCCCAGGGCTTCTCCCTGCTGCGCGAGGCATCCGACGAGTACGGCTACGGGCTGAACATGGGCGAGATTGCCGCCCTCTGGCGGGCGGGCTGCATCATCCGCGCCCGCTTCCTCGACGACATCACCGCCGCCTTTGGCCGCCACCCGGCCCTGCCCAACCTGATGCTGGATAGCTTCTTCGCCCCCGCCCTCCAGGCCCGCGACGCCCAATGGCGCGCAACCCTCAAGCTGGCTGTCGATCTGGGCATTGCCACGCCCGCCATCAGCTCCGCGCTGGCCTACTACGACGGCTATCGCAGCGGGCGGCTGCCGGCCAACCTGACGCAGGCCCAGCGCGACTACTTTGGCGCGCATACCTACGAGCGCACCGACATGGAGGGCACGTTCCACTCTGAGTGGGCGTAGCGTATGAATCGTTGGATCATTGTCTTTCTTGCCATTCTTGTCTTTGGCAGCGCCTGGGTATGGTGGTCGCGGCCGGCAGGTGAAATGGCGGCCGGCCCCCTCACGCTTAGCGAGTTGGAAGCCGGAGCGCCCGCGGCCGGCACGATGGCGGATGCCGACCCTGCGGTGGGTGCGGGTATCGG
>JAHCIE010000043.1 GCA_026129385.1 Anaerolineae bacterium | reverse complement strand
CAACCGACGCCGACGCCCACGCCGACGCCCACACCTACCCCGACGCCTGCCACGCGGGCTGTGTCGGGCCGCGTGGACCTCCAGGGGCGCGGCAATGACAGCGGGGTTCAGGTGCAGGTTGGTGTGCAGCCAGCCATTACCGCACCCGATGGTAGCTACTCCGTATCGATGCCCCCTGGCGCATACAGCGTGACCGCCAGCCGGGCGGGCTATCTCGGCAGCGCGACGCGGGTGGTGGTCGACGGTCTTGCCAACGTCACGGTGCCTCTCCTGACCCTGCGCGGCGGGGACGCCAATGGCGACGGCAGTATCAACCTGTTCGATCTGGTGATGGTCTCGTCGAACTACGGAGTGAGCGCCCCGCCCGCCGACAGTCGCGCCGACGTGAACGGCGATGGCACAGTTGGCCTGGGGGACCTGGTGCTCGTAGCGTCGAACTACGGCCTGGTGGGAAGCCAGCCGTGGGGGATGAAGAGCGTGGAACGAGGAGCGAGGAGCGAGGAGCGTGAGACGGCGGGCGGCGGGCGGGGAGCGGGGAGCGTGGAGCGCGAGACGGCGGGCGGGGAGCGTGAGGCGGCGGGCGGGGAGCGTGGAGCGTGGAGCGTGGAGCGCGAGGCAGTGAGCGGAGAGCAAAGGGCGGAGAGCGACAAGTGGAAGGCTGTCACGCTGGTTGCGCCGAGGGGAGTGAAGGCGGGGGAGGAGTTCGCGATCGTGGTACGCGCGGACGGGCAGGCGGTCGACGCTATCGACATAACGTTGTCGTTCGACCCATCGCGAGCCGTGCCTCTCGGCCAGCCGCTGGTCGGGGCCGGGTTGGGCGGCGAGGGCGCATTCGTGGCGCGCGCCGACGTGGACGCGGCATCGGGCCAGGCACGGCTGGTTGCGGCCCGCTTTCAGGCGCCGCGCCCCGATGTCCTGGCCTCTCTGGCGAGCCTGGGAATCACGGCGTCAACGGCGCCGTGATTTTTCCCCTTCTTTCCAACCGATCCGCCGCTCGCTGCGGCAGCTGCGCGGTGGACCCCGCCCACGGCCGCCGACACATCGGGCGCCTTCAGCGGTCTGTACCAGCAGGTCGGCGGCAAGCGCTACAAGGCGGTGATGGTCGGGTCCGCGAGCGACCAGGTGACCGTCTACCTCCAGGTCTACAACACATGCGCTTCCAGGATTACCTTCGACGAGGCAATGGTCAGTTCATCAGTCAGGCTGTGGCTGGGCAGGCGCCAGCCAGCGAGGAAGCCGTAGCATGAGGCACGTCGCGAGATGGTTGACTTGCCTGCTTGTTGCCGGTAGCGTGTTCGTCGCCAGCAGCATGCTGGTCAGCTGCGCTGATTCGGGCAGCCAGGAGCTCGCGTACGTCACGAAAAGGCATCGGGCGAGCTTTTGCACCGCCAGCCGCTCCGCGCCTCCAGCCGGATGGCATGGTCGATGCGCTGGCTGGACAGCCACACCGTACAGCTTGATAGTTCCGATGTGGGCACGTATTGCTGGCAGGAGCAGCCTGATGCGACGTGGCTGGAATCGCACTGCCCGTGATTCGCGCCCGGCGGCCGGGCAGTTGCTATGAGGATCGCCATGAATTTCTTTGATCTGACCGATACGCCGACCGAGGACATCTATCAAGCCATCGGTCAATTCATCGCCGACGCCATTCCAGAAGCGTGGCTCAGCGCCACGGCCCATGCCGAGATCGAGGAGGACGATCATGGCCTGACCTTTGGCATCTACGTTCCGGCAGCCGCACCAGACATCATCCGCGATTTCGCTGCCGGTGCGGAGCTGTATCTCGCCTTCGACGAGCTGCGCCGTCGCCTACGCAAGCCCGGCCATGCACCGTGGGTCAAGGCGCAATTCGAGTTGCAGCCCGACGGCCACTTCGACCTGGAATTCACTTACCCGGAACATCCGTGATGCGTAACACGTAACCCGGAATTGCGTGTGGCCTGATGGGTGAGCATCCATGAATCAGCCAGTTCAAGAAGAGACGATGCCGGTTCGAAGAAGCTCGCGCAGGCTAGCCGTGACGATTCTCGGCGGTTTGGGCTTTGTGTTGGTTGGCTGCCTGATGCTGGTGTTGCCGCCCCCTGCCAAATCGGTGCTGCCCTGGACTATGGCCCTTCAATCGGTAGTGGGCGTGCTGGCGATCCTGTTTGGCAGTGTCGGTTTGGGCGCCGCGATCTACGTCGCCATCCGACTGATATTGACGCAGCGGTCCGATGGTTCAGATTGACCTTCCTGTTCCTGGGCGCATGCCCCCTGAGCCTGAAGCCAGGCAGCAGCAACGGCTGCATCGTGGTCGGGCAGGCGCTGCGAGGACCAACATGAGTTGTTACCCTGATAACTTGTTAGCGCAAATTGAGCGCGACTTTCGCTTTCTGACGGACGATCATGCGTTTGTCGCCATGCCTCCCCAACGTTCGGGAGAGGTGACGAACGTTCGATACGAGCATCCCTATCTGGTCATCCAGTTCACCGTGCGCCAGGGAGAGTGGCAGGCGCTGGTCTGGCCGGCCGCGCCGCAGATGCAGGGCTGGCAGGTTGCACTGGACGATGTGGCGACCTATCTTACCCGCCCGACGGTTGATTTCGCGGCCGATCAGGCGCGGCCCGGCCTGAGCCAGAGCGAGGCGTTGCGTGATCTGGCGGGGCGACTGACCCCCATCGCCGGGGAGATACTGGCCCTGTTCGACCCTGCTCGCTGGCCTGTGGCTTGGGCCGACATGCAGGCGGTTGTCCAGGCGCGCCGCGCGGAGCGTTCGCGCCAATTCGATGCGTGGCAGCGCAGCCGGCCGGCCGGGCTCGGTTCTTGACCCTTACCTGAACCAAGAGCAATCCAGCATCATGTCGTCGCGTTTTATATTCGCCAGCGATGACCCATTCTTGGCGGAATTTCTGGCCTTCGCCGAACCGATCATGGTGTACCCTTCAGGGTCTTCAGTGCTTCTTGACAGATTTCGCGGAACAAAGCCCGAAGGCCCGCTGCTGCGCTTGGTCAGAAGTTGGCGCGAACACGACTTTGTCGATCTGCAGCATGAGCCGGTGGTGCAGTTGTTGCTGGATCGAACCATCGAACTTACGCCGCCTCTGAGCCAGTATTATCGCATCGCGATCGAGCCAGCTGCTGATTGCGCTCGTTGTGGTGAAAAACATCTGCACCAACAGCATCCCCTGCGGGTACATGGGCCTGATGACCCTGGAATGGGCACGCGCGGCGATGACTGGCAGGCGGGCGATCAGGTTGCTGCCACCGAGAACTTCGAAATCGTCATTTCGCAACACTTGCGCATCCTTTGGGAATCGGCTGCGGCGCCTGATCATCCGCAGTTCCTGGCAGTCGAAAATGGTGACGCCGATCAACCGCTTTGGCAGGCGATGCCGCAGGGGACAGCTCACGTGCTGATGCCAGCGACCCCGTTGCAGGTGCGCGATCGTTGCCCGGCCTGTGGCCAGCCGTTGACGGTGGCTCTGAGCACGGCTCCATCCGATGCCGCGTTTGGTCCTGGCCGTCGAACGGTCTATGAGCAAGAAGCACTGTTGACCGTGGACCCTGCAACTCTGCCTGCTGGAGACCTGTTGGTAACCGACCTTGAAGAAGGCCGCGTTCGTGAGCTGATCGAAATTCTGCAAGGCTTCGAAGACTATCCTGACCCTTTTTTTATCCGCACATCCCGTCCGTTCTGGTTGATTTCTCAGCGCCTGCTGCGTGTGTTGCATGACCATGTAGCCAGCGGATGGCGCTGCCGGCCGGTCAACGGGCTTGCATGGACAAGCGCTCAGAAAGAATGAGATCAACATGACGACAAATCCGGCGCCTGCTGCCAGGCCGCAGCCGCAGAAAATCGCCCAGAGTCGCTGCGAGCCTTGCAGGCTGGCGGCTGGGAAGGCCGCGGCGCGGCGGCCTTCTTTGGCGAGATGGAGCGCACTGTGCTGCCCTCCATGCAGCGGTTGGCTGCTGCCCTGCATCGGTCACAGACGGTGACGAGGCAGATCAGCCACCTGCTGCATGGGGCGGAAGAAGAGACATCCCGGCCATTTCGCGGCGAGGGTGGTTCCGCTCCAGCGTCTGCTGCGGCCGGCAGCCAGCCAGGAACGACCCAGGCGAGCGGCCCGCCGTTTGGCGACTACAACAACCTGGCCAACATCCCGCCGTTGGCCCTGGGGCCGGGTGCTACCTACCGCGACCTGGCGGCCATGATCGAGCAGATGTATCGCATCAACGACCATCGCAACGGCGAGAAGTATGGCGTGGACGAGCCGGTCAAGATCGTGCATATCGGCGAGAATCAGTACCTGGTGGCCATCATCGGCACCGACGCGGGCGACGACGGGCATACCGGTCCCAACGATTGGCTGGCCAACCTGAGCAGCGGCCGCGGCGTGCCCTCGCGCTTTCAACAGGCAGGTAAGAATGGGAAAAGTAAGCACCGCGCATCTTTGGAGGCAACGCGTGTTGACCCGCGCCAGCGCGCATTGGTTGGTTCTGGGCGCGTGGTTGGTAATTCTGTTGGCGGCCACGGCGTGCGGCAATGTCGGAACCGGCGTGGATTCTGGCCTCAACACGCTGACGGTGATCAACGGAGTCGATGGCCCAATCTGTTTCTTGCGCGTCAAGCGAGCGTCATCGCAGACCTTTTGGGGACGCAACCGGCTGTCATCGGGCCAGCGTCTTGCCTCGGGCGAGTCCTTCGTTGTGCGCGGGCTGGCAGCCGGTCGCTATGACGTAGATGCCCATCTGTGCGATGACGGCGGGCACCCCGGCTATGGCCGCTACGACGTGGCAGTGGGCCTAGATTCCAATGGCGCATGGATCATCGGGCAGTAAGCCCCTTCAGCAATAAGCTCTCGGTTGGCATGGTGGAAGAGAACCATGGAACCTGTTGCACTTCGGTTTAGCCACCCCAACCCGACTTTCTCCCGCTGGCGGGCGCGCGCTATGAGGCCACACCCTTCGCCAAGGGCGGCCTGAACAACGGCTTCGTTCTAGTCGCCGGAGATGTTGTGTTCATCTATCTTCACAGCACCTAAGGAATATGACAAAACAACAACCTGCGGCATCATCCGCTCTATCGCTTCGCATCTTCGGTCATAGTCTGCCGGCTGAGCTGGTCGAGGCCGTCGCCCGTGATACGCGCGCGCCCTTGCTGGATGAAGGTTGGTTCGTGGCGGGGGTCGTCTGGGGCGGTTCGGTGGCGGTGGTCGCCTTCGTCCTCTTTGGCTCTGTCTTCTTCTCCGGTATGCCGCACAGCAACCCGGCCGCCGTGGGCGCGGTCCTGATGGCCGCGTTGCTGTTGGGCGCGGTTGCCGGGGTCGGCGGCCTGCTTGTCCATCGACAACTGCGCCGCAGCCGGCAGCAAGCGCCGGCTGCGGCGTTGGCATCGCGCCATCGGGCGGTCGCCGTGCAGCGGCTGTTGGTCGCAGGCCTGCTCCTGCTATTCGGTGCGGCGGGGCTGTGGCACGCCTGGTTTTTTGCGCCGTTGACGGGCGTGTTGGGCCTCCTGACCTTTGGCCTGACCCTGGGTCTGGGCTTTTCCGCCCTGCCCACCATGCTGGCGCTGCTCGCTGGCCAGTCCAGGCGCGTCACGCACGCCGCCCGCACGCTCGACCGGCTGCTGCTGTTGGGCATCGGCCTGCTCAGCGCGCTCGTCATCCTGCCGCCGATCGCCAACGCGCAGCCAGGCGTCTTCTTCCTGGTCCTGACGCAGATTCTCAGCCTGCTGGGGTTGCCCTGGGTGGCTGCCATGCTGGCGACGGCGCGCATTCACCGCGCTCATGCATCTCAGCGGTAGCGCCGCGTGAGGCGGGCGCGGCGCTGATTCGCAGCAGCAGGGTGCGGGCAGGGCGCCGCGAACTGGCTGGCGAATGGGCGGGGCATCAATGAGTCGACTGAGCACAGCGAGGATCTCCACTCATGCTGACCCTATATGACCGAGCCGCTGGCATCGTCTGCCTGGAGTCTGACCTGTTCCAGCACGAGGCCGATCTTTCGAAACGGCTTAGCTTGATGCTGACATCTTCGTTGACCTGGCAATGGAGCAGTACCAGGCGCTACCCGGCCCATCCTCTCTATGCCGGCCTGAGTCTGCCAGCCCAGCGCGACTGGACGCGCGTTAGTGGCATGAACCTGGATCTGCTGGCAGCAGACCTGGTTGAGCAGGACTTGAATGATGACCGAAGACAGGTGCTTCTGTTGGGAGCTGATCGGGATCTGCTCGATATTTTGTCGGATGCCCAAGAGTCCAGGCGTGTCATGACTGATTTTGTCGCTGAACAACCACCAGTGCGCATGGTCGCGGTGCAGCCTGGCGATACAGGGTCATGCCTGTTTTTCCTGCCGCACCATCCCTCCATGCCGGTGAGACAATTGCTCGAGGGGTGGGGTGTCTCAATCGCTGCCGCACAGAAGCGTCTTCCCTATCGGCGCCTTCACCTGGCGCAGTTTGAAGCCCTATTTGGCGGATAGGCGGCGGCTCGTAGGGGGGCCAGCCCTGTCAGTTCTATCGGTAGCAAAAGGGCGAGCCTGCCGTGGGGACACAGCAGGCTCACTCTTGCCGACACGCCGGCGTCGGCAGGAAGGGAGATAAATCCTGGGGACCAACGACGAAGGACGACGGACCAAGCGGGCCAGAGGCTATTGGGTTGGTCCTTGGTCCTTGGTCCTTGGTCCTTCGTCGTTGGTCGGTGGTCGGTGGTCGCCCCTAGCGCCGGCTGCGCAGGAACGTCGGCACGTCCAGGTCGCCGTCGTTGCTGGGCGGGATGATGCGCGGCTGGAACGTGGTCACGTTGCCGCCGCCGGTCGTGGTGGCTGCGCCGGTGGTGCCGGTGGCGGCCAGGACGCGGCCGGGGCGCAGCACCTCAGTGCGACGGCTATTGTTGAAGGGCTGGCGCGCGGCGTTGGCCTCGAAGCCAGTCGCGACGACGGTGATCTGGATGGTGTCGTGGAGGGTCTCGTCGATGACCGCGCCGAAGATGATGTTGGCTTCAGGGTGCGCCATGCGCTGGATGACCGCTGCCGCCTCGTTGACCTCGCCCAGCATCAGATCGGGGCCGCCGGTGACGCTGAACAGGACGCCCTGCGCGCCGTCGATGGTCACGTCGAGCGGGCTGGCGATGGCCTGCTCGGCAGCCTGGATGGCGCGGTTGTCGCCACTGGCCCGCCCCACGGCCATGAGCGCCGCGCCGCCGTTGGCCATGATGGTGCGCACGTCGGCGAAGTCGAGGTTGATGAGGCCGGGCACCGTGATCAGCTCGGAGATGCCCTGGATGCCCTGGCGCAGGACGTCGTCGGCGACGCGGAAGGCGTCGGTGATGGTCGTCTTCTTGTCGGACACGTCTAGCAAGCGGTCGTTGGGAACGACAATCAGCGTGTCGACATGCTCCTTGAGGCGGGCCAGACCCTCTTCGGCGCTACGGCGGCGCATCGCGCCCTCGAAGGTGAAGGGGCGGGTGACGACGCCGATGGTCAGCGCGCCCGCTTCGCGGGCCAGCTCGGCAACCACGGGGGCCGCGCCAGTGCCCGTACCGCCGCCCATGCCGGCGGTGACGAACACCATGTCGGCGCCTTCGATGGCGCTGTACAGGTCATCCTGGCTCTCCTCGGCGGCCTTCTCGCCAACTTCGGCGCGGCCGCCTGCCCCCAGACCCTTGGTGAGCTTGTCGCCAATCTGAATACGGGCAGGGGCCTTGGAGAGTTGGAGCGCCTGGCCGTCGGTGTTGACGGCGATGAACTCCACCCCCTTGAGACCCTCAGCGATCATGCGGTTGACGGCGTTAGAGCCGCCTCCGCCGATGCCGATGACTCGGATGACGGCGGCGCCATTGTTGCTAACGGTGTGGGCCGGTTCAGACGTGCGGCGAGAGGAACGAGGCTGCATGATGGGTGACTCCTTTCAAGGTGGTCGTCGTTGGCAAGTGGTTAGTGGTCGTCTTATAACGTCTTAGACCTGGAAGCCGAGGCGGCCTCGCCAGTCTGCCGTTAACCAGGTAGGAAAGCGCGCCTCACCCACTCGAAGAAACGTGTGATCGTGTCCGGGCCGCGTCGCGGCTCGGCCAGACTTGGCTCTTCGGGGTGACTATAGCGCATCGCCCACAGGAGCAGGCCGATCGCCGTGGAATAGGCGGGGCCAGATACACCGTCCGACAGGCCGTCCATCCGCTCCGGCTGGCCGACACGCACTGGCATCGCCAGCAGATGGCGGCTGAGGTCGCGCAGGCCCTCGAGCTGGCCCGTGCCGCCGGTGAGGACCAGGCCCGCCGGTAGCAGATTGGCGTAACCGGCCTTCTCGATCTGCGTGTAGATGAGGCTCAGCATCTCGTGGCTGCGCGCCTCAATCACCTCGGCCACGAAGCGGCGCGGTACGATCTCGGTGCGTTCGGCGCCGAAGGTGTTGGTCGTGACCGGGGCCGCCTCGAGGACTGCCTCCGGGATACAGTGGCCGTAGGAGCACTTGATTTTCTCGGCGGTGTCATAGGGGGTGCGCAGGACGACCGCCAGGTCATTGGTGAGTTGGTGGCCCGCCACGGCGACGACGCCGGTGTAGACAACCGCACCGTCGCAGAAGATCGCCATGTCGGTCGTGCCGCCGCCGATATCGGCCAGGCACACACCCATCTCGCGCTCGGCGGGTGTCAGGCACGCCTCGGCCGAGGCCAGTGGCTCCAGCACCAGGTCGTGGGCGTGGATGCCTGCCCGTTGCACGGCGCGTACCAGGTTGTGCAGGGAGGCGATGGCGCCTGTGATGATGTGAACGTCGGCCTCGAGGCGGAACGCCTGCATTCCGACCGGCTCGCGGATGCCATCCTGACCGTCCAGGGTATAGCCGCGTGGGATGATATGCACCACCTCTCGCGTGGGCGGCACGGAGATGCTGGCCTGGGCGTTCTCGATGGCGCGCTGGACATCGTTGGCGGTGATGGTGCGGTTACCCTGGTTAATGGTGATGATGCCCCTGGCGTTGATGGACTGGACGTGCTCGCCCGTCACGCCGACGTAAGCATGCTCGACGGGGTAGCCGGAGACCCGCTCGGCCTGGCTGACCGCGTTCTTGATGGATTGACTGCATTCCTCGACGTTGACGACCATGCCCTTCTTTATACCCAGGGCTGGCGACTGGCCGACGCCTACGATGCGGATGCGGCCGTCTTCGCCGACTTCGCCAATTACAGCGACGACCTTCGTGGTTCCGACGTCTAGTCCGACAATGGTCTTGTCCACAATCACCACCCCTTCTCCATCAACCCCTGACCCCTGGCTGCTGACCAGGGCCGTCGTCAGCCGACAGCCAGGCGTCGATCGCTAGCGAGTTGTCGTCTTCATCCCATACACGGGCCGTGAGGGAACCCGCAGGTCCACATACGCCGGCTCGATCTTTTGCTGCTTTAGCTCGGCCGTCAGCCCATTCAGGACGGCCACACGGGCGGCGGTGGCATCGTCCTTAGCGCCGAAGTAGGCCGGGAAACCCTGGGCGGTGACAATGCCGAGGCCACGCTCGTTGGAGAACACCACGCGCTGGCTATTAGGAATCAGCTCCGGCAGCCGCCTGGCGAGGGCGATGACCTCTGGCTCTAGTTTCAGGCCGTATTGCAGGGCGTTCCCCTCGGCCTGGATGACGGGGGCGCCTGGTGGCGCGCCGTCAGCCGGTAATACTGTGCCATCGTCTGCCACGCCGTAACTCGCGCCGGCGACCTGCCAGATAGCGATGGGGGCACGCTCCTCAATCTCGATGCGGACGGCGGCGGGCAGCCCGATGCTTACCCGCGCGTCCTTGACGAAGGGCAGGTCATGCAGGCGGCGGGTCGCCTCGCTCGGTCGTACTTTGAAAATGTTCGTTCCATCCACCCCACTGCGCGCGTACACATCTTGCGCGCTGATGAGACGGTTACCCTGAACGTCGGCGGTGTACACGTAGAAGGCGTCGGAGCCGAACATGAGCGCCAGCAGGGCGATGCCCGCTGCTGCCAGGACCAGGGACGCCACTCGCGACGGGGTCAGCTGTCCCAGTCGCAAGCTGAGGTGCGGCAGCGTCGGCAACTGGATGGGTCTGGGCAGCGGTCGCGACTCCAGGCGTAGCGAGCGTTGGCGGCCGGGGCCACGACGCATCTTGGGAACCGTGGTCCGCTGCTCGTACGTCGCCGGGCGCGCCATCACCACCCGCCGCCGTGCCGTTGCCGCGGCCGTCGTGGCGGTGGGCGTTGCGGATGCAGGCCGTGCGCCGCTCGTAGCGGTCGCGGCTGTTGTCGTGCGCCGCTCAGGCATCTTCCTCACCCCAATCGCCCAACGGCTCAATTTCTAGCTCGAGGCTGACGCCGAAGCCCTCTCGCACGGCGGTGCGCGCGGCATGAATGATCGCGACGACGTCGCTGGCGGTCGCGCCGCCCAGGTTGACGAAGAAGTTGGCGTGCTTGGGCGAAATCTGGGCCTGACCGACGCGATAACCCTTCAACCCCGCTGCGTCAATCAACCGGCCGGCATAGTCGCCGGGCGGGTTTTTGAACATGGAGCCGACGCTGGGATTGGTTGGCTGGCTGCGGCGGCGGCTCGCGGTATACTCGGCCATGCGCGCCTGAATTGCCGCAGGCTCGTCACGATGGACGCGGAGATCCGCGCGTAGGACGATCTCGCGCTCCAGCGGCGGCTGGTGCTTGAAGCGGCTGCCGCGATACTCAAAGGCCAGGTCGGCGGCGGGCAAGGTGTAGATGTCACCGCGCGGGCCGAGGACCAGCACGCCCGTCACGGTATCGGCCATGCTCCAGCCGTGCGCCCCCGCGTTGTTGACGACGCACGCGCCTATACTGCCGGGGATGCCGATGCCCTGTTCGAAGCCTGCCCACCCCTGGCGCGCCAGCTGGTAGGCCAGCGCGGGCAGCGAGACGCCCGCCTCAGCGGCCACTACGCCGTCGGCGTCGGCGGCGGTCAGCGTGTGGCGGCGGCAGGCGATCTCGATGACCACGCCACGCACGCCGCGATCGCTGACCAGGACGTTGGAACCGTTGCCGAGAGCCAGCGCGGGCACGCCGTGCTCGCGGGCCAGGCCAAACCATCCAGCGATATCCTCGATAGTCTCGGCCTTGATATATAGGTCGGCCGGGCCGCCGACGCGCAGGCTGGTGTGGCGGGCCAGTGGCTCGCCGCGCTGGGCGCGGCCACCGAGACCCTGCCGCGCCGCCGCGGCTTCCAAATCATCCAGAACGGGTGAAGTCAATGCCGTCATCCCCAACTCAAGCATACGAGCCTCACTTCACCAGGCTCTCGGCGACTTTCCAGACATCTCCCGCGCCCAACGTCAGGACAACGTCCCCTGGCCGCGCCTCGGCGGTGATGATGGCGGTCGCGGCGTCAAGGCGGCCGACGTAGCGCGCGTCGGGGTGCATCATGCGGCTGACCACATCCTGGCTGCTCACGCCCAACGTGTCCGCCTCGCGGGAGGCATAGATGTCCACGACCAGGACATGGTCGGCGTCGCGGAAGGCGCGGGCGAAGTCGCCCAGCAGGCTGGCCGTGCGGCTGTAGGTGTGGGGCTGGAAGACTGCCCACAGCGGACGGCCTGGGTAGCGGACGCGCGCGGCGGCCAGGGTGGCGCGAATTTCGCTGGGGTGGTGAGCGAAGTCGTCGACGATGGTGATGCCATGGCGCTCGCCCCTGATGTCGAAGCGGCGCGCTGCGCCCTGGAAGCGGGCGAGGCTGGCCCGCGCCGATTCCATCGGGATGCCCAGCCGCTCGGCGGCGGCCAGCGCACCGAGGGCGTTGGACACGTTATGCAGGCCTGGCAGGCCGATGCTGAAGCGCCCCAGGTTACGACCCATACGCCAGACGGTGAAGTCGTGGCCGCCCTCCGCGCGGGGCGTCAGTTCGGCCGCCCACCACTGGCCGCTGTGGGCGACGCCGTAGGTGACGATGATGGGGCTGTCCGCGCCGCGCAGGCTCTTGACCATGTCGCGCACCCGGGCGTCGTCCCAGTTGGCGACGAGGGTGCCACTGCGCGGGATGAGGCCGATGAACTCGCGGTAGGCGGCCAGCATGTCGTCGACGGTCGGGTAGATGTCCGGGTGGTCTGGCTCGATGTTGGTCACGACGGCCACGTCGCACGGCATGTGCAAGAAGGCGCGGTCGTACTCATCGGCCTCGACGACGAAGTGCAGCCCGTTGCCCTGGCGCGCGCTCGCGCCGAGGTCGCGCGGCTCACCGCCAATGAGGAAGGACGGGCTAAGGGCGGCGTCCTCCAGGATGAGCGCCAGTAGACTGGTCGTCGTTGTCTTGCCGTGGGTTCCCGCGACGCCTACGCCGATGTGGCCGGCCATCAATTGCCCCACGAATTCGTGGCGCTTGAGGACGGGCACGTCACGCCGTCGCGCCTCTACGAGTTCGGGGTTGGTCGGGGGAACCGCCGAGGACACGACGACGAGGTCGGCGTTGCCGAGGTTGGTCGCGGCGTGGCCGATGTGGATAGTAACACCCTCGGCGCGCAAGCGGTCGGTAACGGTCGACTCCTGGAGGTCGGAGCCGCTGACCCGCGCGCCCTCGGCTAGAGCGATACGCGCCAGCCCACTTAGGGCTGCGCCGCCGATGCCGATGAAGTGAACCTGGCGACCGGCCAGGGTCAGCGGGTCCGTGGATGGGGTCCCAGCCCGGACTGAGGCCTGCCCGACGGGCCGCATGGCGCCGCCATCGACGCCTTCGGAGTCTCCGCGACGAGCGGAGCGGGGGGAGCGCGCTGTCATCATAAGCACCTCTCAGCGAATGACTCTCAAGAGCAACAGGAAGAGAAGTCCACCGATCAGGATAAAGAGCGTGTACTGCATTGGCAGAAAGTTAAAAGGCAGGATGGCAATGATCGCTTGCGCGGTACCCGATAGAGGTGGCTTGAAGTTGCCAAATGGGTAACCATACTTATTGAGGTAGTACCAAATTGTCCCGACGATTAGATAGCCGTTGAAGAGGCCAATGCCAATGCTCCAAATACTGCCTAGCCAACCCGTTGGATCCTTGCCCGGATAGATGATGGTCTGGCCCTGGTAGGCGATGAGCGCCGCGAAGATGACAATGCCTGAGTACAACAAGACCGCGAGCTGCGGATAGAACGTGCCTGTGTACGATTGAAGGATCGGCCCCACCCGGGTCTCAAGGAAGAAGCAGATGATGAGCGCGCCCGTGACGATCAGGGTGACACCCAACTCCTTGTAGAAGCCGCGCACCCAGCCTACCACGCCAAAGACCACCCACAAGGCCAGGAAGCCGATCTCAATGTAGTCCATGGCTGCCTAGCTCCGCGCCATCGCCCAGCCTGCGACGATAAATACCCCGATCAGAACCACGACCATGATGGGCAGCCACTGCTGCTGGAGCAGCGTGGTCGCGAAGGTCGGAACCACCATGACCGTCTGCACGCCCGGCATGAAGCGCGGGATCAGGAAGTAGAGCAGCAGGTAGGCGTTGATAGCGCCCGCGACGCCTCCCATGATGTGCCGGAACAACTCGTGCGGTCGGCGGACGACGGTGGTGAAGCGTCCGACCTCGGCCGGCCGCCGCCGCCCCAACCACCAGCCGAACCACAAGATGAGGCCAAACAGGGTCAGGCGAAAGATCCACAGGCTGGCCGGGCTGCTGATCAGGGTCAGGTTGGCGACCTTCGCGTAGGCCTCGCCTGGATTCTCGGCCAGAATGCCGCCGGTCAGGGCGAACACCATCAGGCGATACAGGCGATTCACCAGGGCGACTACCTGCGGCTCGAACCAGGCGATGAGCACCCAGGCGACGATGATCGCTGCCGTGACCCATAGGGCGCGGCGCAGGCCCTGCCGCCAGCCGACGAGGAAGCCGACGATGACGGCGGCCGCTACCAGCCCATAGTCCGTGAACTGGACGACAGTCACGCGGCACCACCCAGCGCGAGCCGCGCGCCGGCCAGGCTCAACAACTCCATGCCGATGCGTCGTGCCGCGTCGGGCTGCGCCAGCCGCGCCATGGCCGCTGCCCGCGCTGCCAACATGGTGGGGTCGCCGAGGGCCGCCGCCACCTCGCGCGCCAGCCGGTCGCCGTCTAGTTCGGCATCGGGGACGGTGACGGCCGCGCCCGCCTGGACCAGAAGCTCGGCGTTGGGCCATTGGTGGCCGCCGGCGATGGGCAGCGGGACGAGGAGGGCGGGTACGCCGACGGCCGGATACTCGCCCAGGATGGCCGCGCCTGCCCGCGACACGACCAGGTCGGCGGCACGCAGGGCGTCGACCATCTCGCCGTGCAGATAGGCGTAGACGCGATAGCGGGCCTGCACAGCCGCGGGTAGGGCGGCCAGGGCATCGCGGGCCTGGGCCGCGTCCAGGTCGCCTGTGACGTGAATGACCTGGGCCAGCACGGCCAGCCGCTCGGCGGCGGCCAGCGCGGCCTGGTTGATGCGCCGTGCCCCGCGACTGCCACCGAAGATGAGCAGGGTCGGCGTCGCCGTATCGAGGTCCAGGGCCTGTCGCGCGGCCGCTTTGTCACCCGGCTGGTTCAACTCGTAGCGCACCGGGTAGCCCGTCGCGACGACCTTGTCGGCCGGTAGGTGCGGGCGCGAGGCCTCGGACGTGACGCAGATACGATCCACCAGTCGCGCCAGCGCCTTGACCGCCATGCCTGGCTCGATGTCGGGCAGGTACACCAGGCTCGGCGTGCCGATCTCGCGGCCGGCCAGGACGACCGGCACACCTACGTAGCCGCCGGTGGCAAAGACCACGTCGGGGTGAAACTGTCGGACGATGCCGCGCGCCTGGAAGTAGCCCTGGCTGAGCTTGCCCATGTTACGAGCCAGGGTCACGGGGTCCATGCCGCGCACGCCACCGGCCGGCACGCCCACGAAGGGCACGCCTGCCCGCGTGACGAGGCCCGCCTCCATGCCGCCCTCGGACCCGACCCACAGCAGGTCGAGGGGCGTGGCGGCGCTAGCGGTCATCGCGCGAAGCGCCTGTAGCACGGACAGGGCTGGATACACGTGCCCGCCCGTACCGCCGCCCGTCAAGAGCAGTCGCATTCGACGTTGCCTCCACGCGCTGATAGCGCGAGATGTTGAGCAGTAGCCCTACCGACACCAGAGACATCACCAGCGACGAGCCGCCAAAGCTGATGAAGGGCAGCGGTACGCCGGTGAAGGGGAGACTTGACGTGATAACGGCAATGTTGATCATGGCCTGGAGCATCATCAGAACAGTGACGCCACCCGCGAGAAACTGGGCGAAGCGGTCCGGCGCGTTGCGCGCGATGCGGTAGCCGCGATAGCCGATGAAGATGTACAGGCTCACGACCAGTAGCGCGCCGACGTAGCCGAACTCCTCACCAATCAGGGCGAAAATCGAGTCGGTGTGGGGCGCGGGCAGCAGGTTGAGGAACTTGTGGGGCGTGTTGCCCAACCCGATGCCGAAGACGCTGCC
>JAHCIE010000429.1 GCA_026129385.1 Anaerolineae bacterium | reverse complement strand
CTGCCCCTACAGCCCTCGCGCCAGCCTGTTGCTGCCGTCGCGCGCCGCGGCTGCCCACTGTCGCGGCTCTCAGGCGCTACTCGAAGGTTACTGTCGCCACCTGGCCCGCCGTGATGTGGACGTGGCGCGTCAGACGGCGCGGAAATGCTTGCGGATCCCACGGGTCGGCGTAGGTGACGATGCGGTAGTCGCCAGGCATCAGGCCCACGACGCCGAAGAAGCCGTTGGCCTCCGTCTGGACCGTCCTGACGATGTGATTACCGGGCAGGCTGATGATCTGGACGAAGAGATTCTCGGTCGCCTCGCCACGGCGGCTGACGAAGCCCATCAGGTGGCCCTGGCTGGGCGTCTCCTTCCAGGGCATAGCGGGGATGGCGGCGGGCGCGGCGAACAGGGGCGGCTGGCCGTCGGGGTCGGCGGCCGTCAACTGCTGTGACAGCTGGGCGCGGAAGGTGTCGGCCTCGGCGGCGTTGGTGTTGCTATCGACGGTCGTGCCGTGGGGCACTGTCACGCCGCCGCAGTCCCGTGTCGGCGGGTCGGGCTTGAAGGCCGGCGCACCGTAGGAGTAGGCGGCCACACCGACGGCGGCGCGGCCGCCGGCATCGGGGGTCAGGGACTGGCGGAACTGGCGCACCGTGTTCTCGGTATAGTTGAGGTAGGCCGCGTTGCCCATGATCATCTGCCGCGCGCCCCGATGCGCCCTGGCCCAGGCGTCCCACTGGCCGAACATGAGCTGCTGATTGCCGCCGCAGGCGGTGGGTGAGTTGGCGGCCAGGTGCTCGCGCTTGTAGTTCATGGGGATGTTGAGGTCGAGAATGCCCTCGTCCATCCAGCCGACCCAGTCCTGATAGACTTCGCTGTAGGTGCGGCTGGCGAGCCACTCGGCCCAGGTAGTCGGGCCGTAGCCATAAGTGATGGTATCGGCGCTGACCTTGACCGTCGGCTTGCTGGCGGTGGCCTCCAGGTAGATGCGGCGGACGAGACTCGTCACCTGGTCGCGCCGCCACTGCTGCCAGTCGGGGTCGCTGTTGTCGGGTGTCCCGGTGCGGCCATGGCGGGCGTTGAAGCGGGCGACGGCGGTCGGGTTGTAGCTCCAACTCCGCCCGGCGACAGTGGAGTCGGGATAGCGGATGCGGTCGAGGTTGATGCCGTCCACGTCGTAGTTCTGGACGATGCTGGTGGCGAGGCTGGCGATGTAGGCGGCGGCGTCCGGGTGGCCGGGGTCGACGTACCAGTCGCTGCCCAGGCGTGTCGTGCCGTCAGAGCGGACCATCAGCCACATGTCGCGGCCCGTTGCAGTCGGCCCGTGGGTGTTGAAGACGTGGCTGGGGTCGAGGGGAGGGGTCGCCGAGTTCCAAATCGCGGTGGCGATGATCCAGGCGTGGACCTCGATGGGGGGATTGGCCGCGTGGGCCTTCTCGATCAGGTAGGCCAGCGGGTCGAAGCCGGGCGGCACCAGCGGGTCCTGGGTACGGGGCGCGGTGGAGTGGTTGCAGTAGCAGTCACCGCGACGCACGACCTGGACGACGATGGCGTTCATGTTGGCCGCGTCCAGGTCGGTAATGAGCCTGTCCACCTGGGCGGGGGTCTTGATGCCATCGTGGAAGGCATCGACCCAGAAGGCGCGGTACATGGGGGCGTCAGCGCTGGCGGCGGGCGCGTGGGCGGCGGCCAGGGCCAGCATCAGGCCCGTGAGCAGGGCCAGCGGGAGACTGCGGCGGATCATAGAAGCCTCCTTGTCGCCTATGTCGGTGATAACCATCGAGGGGCAGCGGCGGGCATACGCTATGCCAGCAAGCCGGCAATGCCCTGATACAGGAACAGCGCGCCAAAGACGAAGGACACGGCCAGCGTGATTCGGCTGTTGTGGGCTTCCAGCCAGTCGTTGAGGGCGCGCAACCAGGCGACGGCCCGCCCCGGCAACAGCAGGCGGATGACGATGGGGATGAGAATCAGGGATTGGGCGAGCAGCACGAACAGCAGGAAGGTGGTGATGCTGTCGGTGCGGCCGAGCGCGGCCTCGTCGATGCGGCTGATGGCGCTCAGGGTGAACACCCAGGCCTTGGCGCTAATCAGCAACAGTCCCGCTCCGAGACCCAGCGCGCCCAACGGGGAGACGCCGTCGAGCATGGTCAGCCAGCGGGGCGGCGGCGCGTCGGGGTCGGGCTGCTTGAGGAGCTTCTTGACGCCCGCGAGCAGCAGTAGCAGGCCCAGCACGACCAGCAGGGCGTACTTGACGATGCCCGCCTGTTCAGCGCCGTCGTCAGCCCCGCCGCCGTTGAAGACGAAGCCGAATAGCAGGCCCTGGGCGAGGCGCACGCCGGTCATGCCGACGACGAAGGCGATGGCTTTCAGCGGCCCCTGCTTCTCGCTCGTCAGGAGCAGGATAGCCGCGATGATCAGCAGCGGCACGAGGGCCGCGCCGATGATGAGGGGCAGGAGGGAGATGAGGGTCGCTGCCATGTGAACCGCCCTTGAGGCACAGCTAGCTAGATACGGCAATGATACGCCCGCTGACAAGGGGCGACAAGGATACCGGGCCACATCCGCCGCGAGCGTGCTTACCACGGTAGTCCGGCGCTTGACGCGCTCGCAGCGCGTTGCTATGCTTCCCGCCATGACGAGTTACAACGACGACAACCCCCTCTCCTACTGGCTGGCGACGGCCCCCGCTTTCGAGGCTGATGCGCCGCTGCCCGACCGCGCCCAGGTGGTGGTGGTGGGCGGCGGCGTGTTCGGCGCGTGCGCCGCGCTGCACCTGGCTCGCGCCGGGGCCGACGTGCTCCTGGTGGAGCGCGGCGGCCTGGCAAGCGGTGCGACGGGGCGCAACGCGGGCATCCTGTCGCCCGGCACAACCGAGGATTACCTGGCTACCCGTGCGCAGTTGGGCACGGATACGGCCCGCGCCGTGTGGGCCTTTACCGAGGATGGCGCGGCGGGCCTGCGCGCCCTGCTGGCGGAGGAGGGCATCGACGCTGACTTCCGCGCCGAGGGCAGCTATACCGCCGCCCTGTCGGCCGAGGAGGCGGCCGCCCACCAGGCGACCGTCGAGCAACTGGCCCGCGACGGGTTCGCCCTGGACTGGTTCGACCGCGATGCCCTTCAGGCGCGAGTCGGGACGCCGCTGGCCCCGACGTGGCGCGGGGCGCGTTTCAATCCACGCGGCGGCGTGTTGCACTCCGGCCAGATGGTACGGGGGGTGGCGCGGGCGGCCGTCCGTCACGGGGCGCGGGTGGCCCAAGGGGTGGCGGTGGCCGACGTGCGCGGTGGGGTGGTGCAAACCGACCAGGGCGACATCCAGGCCGATGAGGTGGTGCTGACGACGAACGCCTATACAGGCAGCGTCTACCCCGGCCTGGCCGGCGTCATCGAGCCGGTGCGCGGTAAGATTCGGGCGACGGTCCCGCTGGCGCAGTGCATCTTTCCGGGCGCG
>JAHCIE010000428.1 GCA_026129385.1 Anaerolineae bacterium | reverse complement strand
CGGTCGCGCAGTTCCAGCGCATCGCCGAGTAGTTCCTCGGTGCGCGACTCGATGGTGAAATCGAAGCGCTGTTCGTAGCGTACGGCGCGCAGGATGCGCGTCGGGTCATCGATAAAGCTCAGGCTGTGCAGTACGCGCACCAGGCGGGCGCGCAGGTCGGGCAAGCCGCCCCAGAAGTCGAGCAGTTCGCCCCAGCGCTGGGGGTTGAGGCAGAGCGCCAGCGTGTTGATCGTGAAGTCGCGGCGGTGCAGGTCGAGCTTGATGGAGCTTTCCTCGACCGTCGGCAGGGCCGTCGGCCGGGTGTAGAACTCGGTGCGCGCCGTCACGAAGTCGAGGGGCGGCTGCTCGGGGCGCGGCGGAATCCAGTGCGCCGTGCCGAAGGTGCGATGGTAGCGCGCCTCGCCGCCGTGGGCGGTGACCAGCGCCTGCACCAGGGCCAGGGCGTCCCCTTCCACGACAAGATCGATGTCGGTGGCGACACGGGTCGCGTCCAGTAGCAGGTCGCGCACGAAACCGCCCACCACATACAACCCGTAGCCCAGGTCCTGCGCCGCCTGGCTGGCCTGGTGAATCAGGGCCAACGCGGCGGGTGTGAGACGCGCCTCGAAGCGTTGCGCCAGCTCCGCGTCGGGCATTGCCTCGGCCAGGTGGCCCGCCTGGTGCTTGAGTAGATCGGTGCGAGTGACGATGCCCACCAGCCGCCCATCCTCCACCACCGGTACCTGCCCCACGTCGTGGTCGAGCATCACCCGCTGCAGCTGGGCCAGCGTGTCGCCGGGCGCGACCTGGATTGGCCCCTTGCGCATGTAGGTGGTCACCGGTGTGGCCGTCAAGCCGTGGCGCACCGCGCGGTCGATGTCCCGCCGCGTGATGACCCCTACCACCTGGCCGTCGTCGGTGACGGGGAAACCCTCGTGGCCGAACAGACCCATCTGGCGCGCGGCCTCGCCGACCGTCGCCGTGGCGGGGACGGTCCGCACCGCCCCCCGCGACATGATGCCGGCCACCGTGGGTCCCGGCGGTGTCATCTCGCCCAGTACGGCCAGCAGCCGGTCGTGGATGTCGCCGATGTCGGCGTCGCGGACCAGGGCCGCCGCTGCCCGGCTGTGGCCGCCGCCGCTGAAGCGCCGCGCCACCTCACCCACGTCTACGTGGTCGTTGGTGCTACGGGCGATGATGTGCACCCGGTCTTCGATCGCAACGACCAGGAAGATGGCGTCGGGGTCGAACAGGTCGCGCAGGCGGTGGGCCAGGGTCGAGATCTCGTTGACGACGGTGGGCGCGGTGGCCGTGGCGACGACGATACGGTACGCGCCGAAGGTGTGAGTCTCGGCGGCGCGAGTCAGCTGGTCCAGCAGATTCTGCTGGGCGTCGCTGAGGGGGTGATACAGGTAGGCGCGCGCCTCGTCCAGGTCTGCGCCGTGGTCGAGTAGCCAGGCGACGGCGCGGGCGTCGCGGGCAGTCGTATTGCCGTAGGTCAGGGCGCCGGTGTCCTCGTACAGGCCGAGCAGCAGCAGCGTGGCTTCAATGGGGGTGACGTCGCTGCCCGCCTCGGCCATCTTCTCGACGAAGAGCGTCGTGCACGCGCCGGTCTCCTCGCCTTCGAAGGTCATGCCGGGGGCTAGCTCGCGGGTCAGCGGGTGGTGATCGACCAGGCGCACGGGCGTATCAGGCTTCATCCCGCGCACCTGGACGACACCCTGGGCGTCGACAACGGTAGCCGCCTCGACGCTGCGGCGCGGCAACTGGCTGCGGCGGCGAAAGGGCAGCGCGCTGGCGTGGCGGGTGACGAAGTCCTGGACGTTGCGGTTGAGGCGCTGCGGCAAGACCGGCGTGGCGTGGGGGTCCAGCTTCCACGCCCCCAGCTGGCTGGCGACGGCGTCGAAATCGGCGTTCTCGTGGCTCAGGATGACGCGCATGCCCCAATTATACGGGAGATGGGAGGGGAGTTGAAGGTAGAAGGTTGGAAGGTTGAACGTATGGGGGGCGACGACACATTGGCTATGGAGCGAGAGGTCTGGGTGGTCAGTGGTCAGGATGGGAGGACGACAGGCGCCTGGGAGACTGTCGCCACCGCGAACGCCGGCGCCGCCGCCGGGCGGATGTGGACGTGGACCTGCGCGCCGACAGGCAAGGGCCGCCCGCCGACCTGGGTGACACGCACCAGGGCGCCGGAGCGCAGGCGCACCCGGTACAACGTGTCCGCGCCGCGAAAGACGCGCTCATCGACTGTGCCCTGGCCGTCGCGGGCCAGTTCCAGCACCAGGTCCTCGGGGCGCAGCAGCACCTCGACGGCGGGCGCGCCGGGGTCGTCCAGGGCCAGCAGGGGGCCTAGCTCGGTCTCGACTACCTTGCCGTCGGCGCGGCCCGGCAGGAAGTTGGCCTGACCGACGAAGCCGGCCACGAAGCGGCTGCGCGGCTGGCCGTACAACTCGTCGGGCGAGCCGACCTGCTCCAGCCGACCGTGGTTGAGGACGGCGATGCGGTCAGCGACGGCGAAGGCGTCCTGCTGGTCGTGGGTGACGAGGATGGCGGTCAGCCCCGAGCGGCGCAGGATGTGCACCAGATCGCCGCGCATCTGGTGGCGCAGGTCAGCGTCAAGGTTGCTGAAGGGTTCGTCGAGGAGTAGCAGGCGCGGCTGGGGGGCCAGGGCGCGGGCGATGGCGACGCGCTGCTGCTGGCCGCCCGATAGCTCGTGGGGGTAGCGATTGGCGTAGTCGAGCAACTCCACCAGGTCCAGCGCCTCGCGAGTGCGGGCGCGGCGGGCGTCCCTGGGCATCTTCGTCAGGCCGAAGGCGACGTTGTCGGCCACGCTCAGGTGGGGGAAGAGGGCATAGTCCTGGAAGACCATGCCAATGCCGCGCTTTTCGGGCGGCAGCCACACGCCAGGGCCGGCCACCAGGCGGTCGTAGAGCGCGACCTCGCCCGTGTCGGGGCGCTCGAAGCCGCCGATGAGGCGCAGCGTCGTCGTCTTGCCACAGCCGCTCGGCCCAAGCAGCACGAACAGCTCGCCGTCGCCCACGGTCAGCGAAAGGTCGTACACCGCCGGGCGGTCGCCGGCGGTGTACTGGCGTGATACGTTCTGTAGCCGAACCGCGTCTGTCATGCCCCATCCCCGCGTCTGGTGTGCCAGATTCTAGCTGCCAGCGCCCGCTGGGTCAAGGCATGCGCGGATATGGCCTCAGGCGTCCCTCTGGATGCGCTTTGCATGACAGGTGCAGACCCGTATATACTGTGGGCATCCCACGGAGCGGGCAAGGCTGCAAGGTTCGGTCATGCTGCGCCTCCTTATCTTTGAGGCCCACCTCGATGCCGGTCAACCTCGACAAGCCGCACAGATGGAAGCAGGACACTGCCCAGTCGGTGGACCTGTACAATTCGTGGTACCTAGAGTTCGCACCAAGAGTCTACAGAGAGAAGCGGATTGAGACAACACGG